>JAVVWU010000003.1:54724-80372 GCA_036651955.1 Kiritimatiellia bacterium | reverse complement strand
GTATACTTCCAGTCAATTGTCCCGAGATCCACCGTTGCGTTCTCTGATAAATTGTCCACTGTCACCATTGTGAGAGCGCCACCTTGAGCCATCCCTACCCAGTTAAAAACAACAAAGGTCACGGAAGAGTTCCCCTTGGTATCAAAGATCCCCGTCAAAGAATCGATCCTTCCATTATACCTGGCGTACGTTGTTCCGTCTCCGTCTGCTGCTACCGCAAAACCTTTATCCGAATTTGTAACCGAATAGTCGTTATATCGCCGACCTTCAACATCACTACCGGCATTGGTAAGAAGTCCCGTAAACGTTGACGCGGTCATATCAGCGCAAGCGCCATAGATAATGGCAACGCCATAGTCGCCCGAAACTTTTCCCCAACTTTCAGGGGCGGCGATGCTCGCCTTCCATGACAGCGTCACGGCGGGGGCTAGACTTGCTATACAGAGCAGTAGCCCGACTAAAACTAACTTTTTCATATCCATCTCCTTACTCACGTTCTTTTCGATGTTAAGGAGAGGACTTAAAGAACAAAAAAGTCGTACTCCTGTAAAGGCGTACTCCTCTTTCGTACTTATCCGAGGTACCATCAAGAACCTACATAGAAATACGAAAAGAAGATACGCCAAGCTGATGCTTGTATCTTCTTTCGCTTCTATGTTCGAAAATTGATGGTTTCGGATAAGCGACAGTGAGCTTATCATTACAATAAGCTCGAATGTATTCTCCGCTCAAGGCTTTCGCCCAGATCTCGGAGAATAAAGATCAAGTTCTAACACTTTTTACAGATATCAGAACGTGCCAATAATAAACGATTCTAATCTAAAATGCAACTCTGGAAATGCTGTTGGAATGAGGACGGCTCTTACTCGTAACGCTTTCTCGTGATGTCCTTGAAAGGGGGCGACAAAAAAGCCCTGCGGATGCAGGGCTTTAGGACGTGTCAGAAGGAGAGGTTACTCTTCTTCGGCTTCAAGTGCAGCTTCGATTTCGTCCGAGAGATCCATCGTCGTATAAACGTTCTGGACATCTTCGTTGTCTTCGAGACAATCGACGAAACGATTGACTGCCTTTGCGATAGCGATATCGTTGACGGGCGTGGTTGCCATCGGGATGAGCTTCACTTCTGCATCGGTGGTTTCAATACCGGCACTATTGAGCGCATCGCACACGGCGGTAAAGGCGTTCGGGGAGGTCATAATTTCAAACCCTTCCTCGGAGGCATTCACGTCATCGGCGCCAGCATCCAAAGCAAGCATCATGACATCGTCTTCATTGAGCTCGCCTTTGGGAAGAAGAATTTGACCTTTGCGCTCAAAGTTACGCATCACAGAACCGGGCTGTCCGAGTTCGGAATTGTTCTTCTTGAAGATGTTGCGAACTTCTGCGGCGGCGCGGTTCTTATTGGAAGTCAAGACTTGGCAAACCAGTCCGACAGCGCCTGCGGCATAACCTTCATAGGTGATTTCTTCGAGGATATCGGCTTGGAGTTCGCCTGTGCCTTTCTTAATGGCGCGGTCGATATTATCCTTCGGCATATTGATGGTCTTGGCCTTGGAGATCAAATTGCGCAAGGCGGGATTGGTGTTGGGGTCGCCGTTACCTTTGACCACGAGCATGATTTCCTTGGCGATACGGCTGAACATCTTGCCACGCTTAGCATCGGCTGCGCCTTTTGCGTGCTTGATAGTTGCCCACTTACTATGTCCGCTCATCTTCTCTTCTTCCTTTCTGAAGTGTTCCGTTCAAATCATTTGACCGTGCCGTAGCCTTCGGTCATATCGTTTCCGAGCATCTGCTCGGAGGTCTCTTCTTCACAGGCTTGAACCCAGCCATTTTCAAATCCTAAATCCTCAACGAGATCGGAGATCGTGGCAAAGTCTTCTGGACGTATGCGCCGATTCCAACCCGCAGTGACACTGGCTTGCCCGACAGGGTTATACTGTGCCATTACACTCACCGAAACTTGAGTGCCGAGTGTATTGCGAAGCCATACGAGGTTGTCGATGACTTCATTCTCCCGCCCCGGCAATGCCAGCAGACGGACGATGAGTCCGCGTTGTGCAATGCCTTGACTGTCGCACTCCAAAGGTCCCAGTGTATTCCAGAACCATTGAATCGCGTTTCGCGCTGCGGCGACATAGCCGGCGCAGTCGGAACCTTCACGCGCGCTTGTTTCGGAAGCGTAACGTAAGTCCGCAAGTGCGATACTGGTAAGCGCACGATGAGCCTCCAAGGTCTCCGTGCGCTCAAAACCGGACGTATTATACACGAATGGCAAAGAAATGCCAGCCTTGATCAACGGTTCTGCCGCCGCTTCGATGAGTGGCAACCATGGCGTGGGAGAAACGAGGTTCCAATTATGGCAGCCTTGCTCTGCAAGCGTACGAAGCCGGTGCGTGAGCTCGTCAACGGTAATTTCTTCTCCGCAACCGCCGTTGCTCCACTTCCCATTCTGACAATAAATACAGCGCATCGTGCAATGCGAAAAGAAAATTGCTCCACTGCCTTTCGTTCCTGACAGCGGTGGCTCTTCGCCAAAATGGGGACCCCAACGAAACAGTTTGAGTGTCGCACCGCTTCCGCAGTACCCCACTTCTCCTCGTGCTCGGTCAACGCCACATTGCCGCGGGCAGAGCTCACAATGTTCTAACGCATTCATTTGAAAAGACAGTATACCACGTCTCGGGAGCCGAAAGGCGAAATAAGAACGCTCCGCGGCGCTTCGTCTCCGTTTGAGCGAGAAGCGATTGCATTGAAATGAGGAGAGGGGTAAACTAAGACCCATTCTAAGGAGTTCTTATGTTCTGGTTTCTCGGTGGTATGCTCGCGTTGGTTATTGGTTATTTGACTTACGGGAAAAAGATTGTTGATTTACTCAATCCTGATGATCGAAAAACGCCGGCGTATACGTTGGAAGATGGCGTGGACTATGTGCCGTTGCCAGCGTGGAAAAATATGTTGATTCAATTACTGAATATTGCCGGTGTGGGGCCTGTCATCGGTGTGATTATCGGGATAAAATTTGGATGGGTGTGCTTTTGGATTATTCCTTTAGGCTGTATCTTGGGCGGTGCGGTGCACGATTGTGTCGCCGGATTTATGAGTTTACGCTCAAACGGCGCGAATTTACCTGCATTGACGGCAAAAGCTTTTGGACGATGGTATACGCAGGCGTATTCAGTCTTTGTGCTGTTTTTACTCCTGTTGGTGGTTGCGGTCTTTATCAATGTTCCGTCGCATTTGGTCGTTGGTTTGGCATCGGGCGTCGGTCATCCGACGCAGATTTTCTGGTGGGCGGTGGCAGTTATTTTTCTCTATTACATTTTGGCAACGCTCTTTTCGGTCGATAAGATTATCGGACGAATCTATCCTTTTTTTGGCGCATTGCTGTTGATTGGATCGCTTGCGATGCTCGTCATGCTTATCATCCATGGCGTGCGTGAACCGTGGCTGTTAACGGAGAGTGCAGGATTTCAAGCAGGGATGTTTAAGGATCAGCCGATTATTCCGTGTCTTTTCGTCACGATTGCCTGTGGCATCATTTCCGGATTCCACGCCACGCAATCTCCGATTGTCGCACGCACGATGCGTTCGGAACGGCAAGTGCGCTGTACTTATTACGGGATGATGATTGTTGAAGGGCTGATTGCGATGATTTGGGCGGCGGCAGGGATGGCGATTTACAACTTGCGCCCTGAATTGATGTCGCTCCCTGCGACGCAAGCTTTGGTCGCAAGCACGGAACACTTTTTAGGCACGTGGATGGGCAAAGTCACGATTGCCAGTGTGATTGTTCTCGCGGTCACCTCCGGCGATACGGCTTTGCGAAGCTTGCGCCTTACGTTGGCGGAAATGTTACACGTACCGCAGAAAACGTTGCAACTGCGACTTCTTCTCTGTCTGCCACTGATTGCCGGCGTGTGCGTTCTGCTCTGGTGGAGCCATTTAAGTGTAGAATCGTTTGAATATCTCTGGCGATACTTTGCATGGGGCAATCAAATTTTGTCCGCTTCCACGCTGATGACGTGTACCGTTTGGCTGATGCGCCGAAAGGTCGCCCCTTGGTACACGCTTTTGCCGGGAATGTTTATGACTTTTATCGTTGCGAGCTTTATTCTTTGGTCTGACACACGTTATTCCGGTTGCCCCTATGGGCTCGGGTTGCCGCTGAATACTGCTTATGCGATTGCAGGCGTCTTTACCTTTTTCTGTGCCGTTTCCGTTCTGCGTCTCGGCAATCTCAAAGAAGAATAGTCCCGTTTTACATAAAATAGCTCTGCAGATGTACGGCGTACATTCTGCATAAGTCCTACTTAAACTCCGATAACGAAACGACACTTATGCAGAGTGGCACGGTTGGCATGGTTTGGGACAAGGAGTTCCACCTCAGTGAGGTGAGAGGTCTACCTCACTGAGGTAGAGGGTCAGGGTCAGTGAGGTACGGCTCCTGCCTCATTGAGGTACGCGCGCCGACCTTTTTGGAATGTTCTTGAAATTTGAGGAGACGCGTAGAGATCTGCCCGTTGGTTGCATCTTTGCTATACTTTCTTTCAGCGAAGGATGTTTATGGATAGAGTTCGTTTTTTTCTACCGACAGAGATTCTTGCCTCGCACGGATGTGTGCGTGCAAATGCTGCGACTTGGATTTTAGGGCGAAAGGCGCTGATTGTCACCGGCGCTAAAAGTGCTCAACTTTCAGGAGCTTTCAACGATGTGGTTGAAGCTTTGGAAGCACATCACGTGCCGTACGTTCTTTTCGATGGCGTTCGTGCAAATCCAGATTGTGAACAGATTTTCGCTGCGGCGGCGGTTGCGGACGGAGCCGATTTTGTGGTGGCAATCGGTGGCGGATCGCCGCTGGATGCTGCGAAGTCCGTGGCGTGGGTATTGGGCTCAAAGATTCCCAAAGCCGATTTCTTTTTACGTAAACCGCGTCTTGACGATGCGGTGCTTCCGCTTGTTGCGATTCCTTTGACGTGTGGTACGGGAAGCGAAGTGACACCGTATTCCATTATTACAGATGATGACGCGCAATCGAAGGTGAATATTTCTTCGCCGTCCTTTTTCCCGAAAGTGGCGTTGATCGATGCAAACTATTTAGAGACATTGCCGCCGCAGGTGGTGTGTGATAGTGCGTTGGACGCGCTGTCGCACGCGATTGAAGGAATGTATTCTCCACGTGCGACGCGTTTGACGCGGGCACTCGCGGAGGAGGCGATCGCGGTGATTGTGCCGGAATTGGTGCTGATGGCACATGGGATGTTTGTCAATCTCGCCTCGCTTCAATATGCGGCAATGACGGCGGGGATTGTGATTGCGCAGACGGGAACGGGGCTTGTGCACGCGATGGGATATCCGCTGACTTATCATAAGGGGATTCCGCATGGACGCGCCAATGGCATTTTGCTTGCGGGCTATCTTGATTTGATGAGCCGTACGTGTGCTTCGCTGACACGACGCATTTTGAAGGCGGCGCAACTGAATGCGGCGGATGAGTTGCAAACGTTGGTTGATACGTTACTGGATCGCTTGGAATGTGAACGTATCGCTCCTGATGAAGAAGAGTTAATACGATTTGTGAATGAGCCTTTGCGGTTGGAAGTGGTACGTCGTTATTGTACGATGCCTTCGCCGGAGGAAGTCATGGACATTTATCGAACAGGTTTTTAGAAAGGTTGCGTTATGGCAAAGAAGATTCAAGGTTTGGTTTCACGTGAAGATGCGTCACGGTCGCTGTCCGCTGCGGAAGCGAAGATGTGCGCGGTTTATAACAGTGATTATCTCTCATATTTGGGCGTTGCTAAAACCGAACGTCGCGCGTTTTCGGAGGCGGTTCGTCGCATTGAGAAGCTTGGCTTTAAGGAGCTCTCGACGTATAAGACACTCAAGGCGGGCGATAAAGTATGGCGTGGCTATCATGGTAAGACGTTGATGGCTGCCGTTATTGGCAAAGAGCCGGTCGCGAATGGATTGAATGTGATTGGTGGACATACAGATGCGCCACGGATTGACCTTAAGCCGATTCCTGTTTGTGAAAAGGGCGGTATTGCCTATTTCGATACGCATTATTATGGCGGGATTAAGAAATTCCATTGGGTTGCGCATCCATTGGCACTCTATGGGGTGATTGTACGTGCTGACGGTACGACGGTTGAGATTGCGATTGGCGATCAGCCGGAAGATCCGGTCTTTATGATTTCCGATATCTTGCCGCATTTCGGCGCGGATCAGGCGGATAAGAAACTCAAAGAAGCTATTGTTGCCGAAGATATGGATCTCATTATCGGATCGTATCCTGTCGCCAAGAGCGAGGATGATCCTGAGATGAAGGAGAAGGTCAAGCTCAACATTTTACGCCTTCTCGAAAAGACGTATGGTATTACGGAAGAAGATTTCATCTCCGCCGAGCTTGAGATTGTTCCGGCAGGGATGCCGCGCGATTTGGGATTTGACCGTTCGATGATTGTGGGATACGGGCACGATGATCGTGTATGTGCATATGCTGGACTGAAAGCTCTAATGGATTTGCCGGCAATTCCTCGCCGTACGGCGATGGTGCTGCTCTGTGATAAAGAGGAAATCGGTTCGGTCGGTGCCACAGGAATGGATTCCACCTTTTTTGAAAACTCGGTTGCAGAATTGATTGAACGTCAACAGAAGAGCGCTCCTGATATTCTTGTGCGCCGTTCATTGGAAGCGAGCCGTATGCTGTCGGCTGATGTTTGCGCTGCGAGTGATCCGCATTTCCCCGAAGCTGATTCTCCGAATAATATGGCGAAGCTCAATGCGGGCGGTTGCCTTATTAAATACACTGGCTCACGCGGTAAATCGGGCGCTTCCGATGCACGTGCGGAATTTGTTTCCGATCTTCGGCGCCTTTTCAAAACGGCGAATGTCGTTTGGCAAGCGGGCGAATTGGGCCGTTGCGAAAAAGGTGGCGGTGGAACGATTGCCCTTTACATGGCGCGTTATGGTATGGATGTCGTTGATTTCGGCGTGCCGCTGTTGAATATGCACGCGCCGTGGGAAGCGGCTGCGAAGTTTGACTGCTATATGACGTACAAAGCCTACCGCGCATTTTTGGCGGAGTAGGGCGCGCCTTTCATTTCATAGTTTAACCGTGCCTTCGGGACTCAAAAAGGAGTTCACCATGTCCAAACAGTTGCTTTTGGTTGATGATGATCCCAACGTTCGTATGATGTTGGGCGATTTTCTGATGGGTGCTCGTTATGAGGTAACCACGGCAGATTCAGGCGAAGCTGCGCTTCGTTGTATGACGCAGGAACTCCCCGATCTCGTTATTTTGGATATGGGAATGCCGGGGATGGGCGGGACGGGATTTTTGGAGCGTATCACCGATCGTTTGGGGCGTACACGTGTCCCCGTTCTCGTGCTGACGGCACGAGGTGATATGGCGGAGTTTTTTGCCGACAAACAGATTGCCGGCTTTCTGACGAAACCGGCGGATCCAGAAGAATTGGTGGCAGAGATTCAGCGCATTCTCTTTATGGAAAGCGATCTCCCGCGCGGCGATACCATGGTGGTGGGAGATGATACGCGGCGTCTGATTGTTTTAGCAGAGTCGAATGCGATTCGTTGCAGTGCTTTGTGTGAAGCACTCGGGAAAGCCGGATTTTCAGTAGAGGCGGTTCATACTGGTGCCGAGGCGGTGGAGACGGTGGTTGCGCGTCACCCTGTGGGACTAGTGATGCCGCTTGATGCCGAAGGAATGGGCGCAGATGCGGTGCTTGAAATCTTACGCAAATTGCCGGCATCGGCAATGTTGCCGGTCGTTATTTATGCAGTTGAGACACGCCCTGAAGCGCTGACGTTTATTGATCCGCGTCGGATTATTAAGATTGAAGGCGCCGATGGCGCGACGATTGCTCAAGCGGCGCTGACGCTCATTGTGTAGGAGAATTGAATGTATTGTCCGCGTTGTGGGAAGAATAGTGATCGGGTGATTGATAGTCGCGAAACGGTGGAGGGGAGTGTCGTCCGTCGTCGTCGCGAATGCAGCACGTGTGGTCTGCGATTTACAACTTATGAACGCATTGAACATCGTTTGCCACGCGTGGTGAAGCGTGATGGTCGGCGTGAAGATTTCGACCGCGAGAAAATTGCGCGCGGACTTTGTTCCGCGTGCCAAAAACGCTCCGTGAAGAGTGAGGCGATTGAGACTTTGATTGATGAAGTGATTGCGGAACTTGAACGGTGCAACGATACCGAAGTCACAACGGAGCGTATCGGAACGCTGATTATGGAACGTTTGCGGAAGCTTGATAATGTTGCGTATGTGCGCTTTGCCTCTGTTTATTGGGCTTTTGATGATCCGCGTCAATTTGTTGCCGCTGTCAAAGAGCTTGCCGGTAAGATGCGTCGCAAGTAAGCAAAGTTCATTCTCTCTTTTAAGGCGACGGCAATGCCCGTCGCCTTTGCTATAATCAACTCACGAAAGGACTCATCAAATGAATGAAAAGATTAGAGCGAAACTCGAAGAGCTTCGTGGTATGCTTCAAGCCGATGGCGGCGATCTTGAGGTTGTTGATATCGAAGGTAAAACCGTTAGCCTGCGTTTGCGCGGCGCCTGTGGTTGTTGCCCTCATGCGATGATGACGCTTAAGGGTGGTATCGAACGCGTGCTTCGCGAAGAGATTGATCCTGAAATCACAGTTGAGCGAGTCATGTGAAATGGACGAACGCGTCAGCGAGTTACATTCGTTGTCTGACACCTTGGCGTTAGCGAAGGAAATTGCTCCTCGTTTGCGCTCGGGTGGTGTCCTGTTGTTAGAGGGTGACCTCGGCGCAGGAAAGACAACGTTTGTACAGGCGTTGGCAAAAGTGTACGGGATTACGCGAACCGTCACAAGTCCCACCTTTACGCTTGCCAATGAATATCGTCTTCCGCAAGGTGGCAAGCTTATCCATTTTGACCTTTACCGTTTGGCAACGCCTGAAGGTCTTTACGATTTGGGATTGATTGATGCGTTGGAGTCGGGTGCCCGCGTGGTGATTGAATGGCCCGAGCGCGCGGAAGCGGTTTTAAGGCTAGAAGTCCCTCATCGGTTACGATTGCAACTGTCTGGAATGGACGATGTGCGCATCGCACGTTTCAAGGAAGAGAATATCGAGAAAAAAGATGATTGAGAGTCCGCTCATCCATGCCATTAACCGTATCCGTCGTGAGCACGGCGATGATCTTTTGATTTTGGGTCACCATTATCAAGATTCGTCCGTTGTCGCGATTTGCGATGTTGTCGGTGACTCTCTCGAACTTTCCCGTCAAGCCGCCGCGTCCAAAGCCACGCGTATCGTTTTCTGTGGCGTTCGCTTTATGGCGGAAACGGCAGATATTCTCGTGCGTGGCCCTTTGGGGGAAGACATCGGGCGTAAAGTCTATCTTCCGGCATTGGGCGCAGGATGCCCGATGGCGGAAATGGCGGAGGTGCCGGCGCTTGAAGCCGCGTGGACACATCTTGCAACGGTTGACCCTTCGGCGCATTATCGTCCGGTGGTGTATGTCAATTCGACGGCAGAGGTTAAAGCGTTTTGCGGGCGTCATGGCGGTTCTGCCTGTACTTCGGGTAATGGCGCACAGATACTCAAACATTTTTTAGATGCCGGCGACAAAATTCTTTTTGCCCCAGATCAACATTTGTGTTCTAACATTCTTCATGCGTTGGGCTATCGTTCGGATGCGCTGGCGCTTTGGAAACGCGCCCTTCCCAATGGCGGATTAACGCCCGAACAAATTCGTGCCGCGCGCCTCATTGCATGGGACGGATGCTGTGTCATTCATGCCGGTTTAACCACGGCGGATGTCGTCCGTGCCCGTGCCGCTACGCCTGACGCGCAATTGCTCATCCATCCCGAAGCGCCGCTTGAAACGGTTGCACAAGCGGAAATGGCAGGTTCGACCAAAGCCATCATTGATGCTATTGAACGGGCGCCGGCAGGTGGTAAATATTTAATCGGTACCGAGCAACATCTGGTGCAACGGTTAATCGATTCGCATCCTCAACTTGAAATTCATCCGCTTCGTCCAATCGTTTGTCAGAATATGAGCAAAACAAGGCTTGAACAAGTGCTTTATGTACTGGAGACATTCCCCGAGACGCACCGTATTCTCGTGGACGCTTCTTTGGTTCTTGATGCACGCGCATGTGTGCAGAAAATGCTCTCGCTCTAATCGTTCGACGCGCTTTACCTTCTCTCTTTACTTTTCCTTCTACTGGAGCTGTTTCGCAGTGCCTGCGATGCGCTAATCGGGGAAGCCTGACGTCAGTTATGTTATGATTCATCGGTACGTAAGGAGTTTCTGAATGCGGACGATTGATTGCGATTACTTAGTGGTCGGCTCAGGCATCGCGGGGTCGATGGCTGCGTTACATTTGGCAGAGCACGGTCGAGTTCTTTTGGTGACTAAACGGGCGTTGGACGAGTCCAATACGAACTATGCGCAGGGCGGTATTTCCTGTGTTATGAGCGAGGATGATTCGTTTGAACAACATCTTGCCGATACATTAGATGCCGGTGCGGGACTGTGTGAGGAATCGGTGGTTCGTAAAATTGTTGAGGCGGGCCCTGCCTGTTTACGTGAACTGATTGATTTAGGCGTTCCTTTTACGAAGAATCCAGAAGGGTTCGATTTGACGCGTGAGGGCGGACATACGCGTCGCCGTATTTTACACGCAGGCGATATTACCGGAAGAGAAGTGGAACGTTCGATTGTTGCCAAAGTAAGGGCAACAGGGCGTTTGCGTGTCTGTGAAAATACGCTGTTGATTGATTTGGTGACGACGCGTTTTCTTCATGAACCGGGAGAAAATCGTGTGGTCGGTGCTTACTTACTCGAGCATACGACAGGGGAGATTTGGGCGGTGCGAACGCCTTCGGTTATCCTTGCTACGGGCGGATGCGGAAAAGTTTATCAGTATACGTGCAATCCGGATATTGCGACAGGGGACGGTGTCGCCATTGCATGGCGTGCTGGCGCAGAGATACGGAATATGGAGATGATTCAATTTCATCCCACCTGTTTGTATCATCCGAAGGCCAAGCGCTTTTTAATTAGTGAAGCGGTGCGTGGCGAAGGCGCGATCCTTGTGACAAGTGACGGGCAGCCGTTCATGGAAAAATATGATGCGCGGGGGTCGTTGGCACCACGTGACATTGTGGCACGGGCGATTGACTCTGAAATGAAGAAGCGCGGAGACGCGTATTGTTGTCTTGATATACGATTCAAGTCGGCGGAATATTTGAAGCAGCGGTTCCCCGGCATTTACGAGAAGTGTTTGGAATTTGGCATCGATATGGCGCGTGACCTAATCCCAATTGTTCCGGCTGCGCATTATTGCTGTGGTGGGATTACGGCGGATGTGGAGGGACACACGACGCTTCCGGGACTGTATGCAGTGGGTGAATGTGCGTGTACCGGTTTACATGGGGCGAACCGTTTGGCAAGTAATTCTTTATTGGAAGCTTTGGTTTGTGGCTGCGAATGTGCCCAAATGTTATGTTCGCAACCGGTGCCGCCAGTGGCACACGTTACGATTCCCGATTGGGTTTACGGGAATGCTGTTCCGTCGGATGAAGCGGTGTTGGTCGCACATAATTGGCAGGAATTGCGGACGTGTATGTGGGACTATGTCGGCATTGTTCGCACGAATAAACGGCTTGAACGTGCCTTGCGCCGTGTGCGGAATTTGCGCCGTGAGATTAACGAGTACTATTTTGATTATTTGGTGACGGCAAATATGCTGGAATTAAGAAATATTGCCGATGTCGCGGAACTTATTATTACGTCGGCAATGGCACGCCATGAAAGTCGTGGACTTCATTACACGCTGGATTGGCCCGAACGTCATCGAATGGCAAAAGTCACGACTTTAATTCGTGCGCCGGAGAAAGAATGGTAATACGGTTAAGAACGAGTGACTTCAGACAACAACGTTCCGGAAGGCTCGTTTTGCAAGCGTATTGCCGCCCTCGACTGCGGTCAATGGGAGAAGCTCTGTGTGTAGAAGGCGGCATTGAATGAATTTTTGGATTAACAATCCGTTTGATCATCTTCCGGGAGAAGGACGTCGCGTTCAGCGTTATGGACTTCTCTGTCGTGCGCTTGTAAAAGCCGGTCATCACGTGGTGTGGTGGAGTAGTGATTTTAATCATGCACTTAAACGTCCGCGCCGATTGGAAAATATTTACCTCGCGCCCGAAGGGTATCAAGTGCGTTTAGTGCCAACGATGCCGTACACAGATAATGTGAGCCTCCGTCGTGCATGGAGTCATCGCCGATACGCACATAGCTGGTATAAGATGGCTGTTGAGGCAGTCGAATCAGGGGAGCTTGAGCCGCCAGATCTGGTGCTGACCTCTTGGCCACCTTGTGGCATTGCAACGACGGCACGTCGATTTCGTACACTTTGGGACTGCAAGGCGGTCGTTGATGTTATGGACGCATGGCCCGAAAGTTTCTATCGGTTGCTTCCGCTGCCGCGACAGATGCGCGAATGGTTCGGAAGTCTTGTTTTTTGGCGGCTTCATCGGATTGCACGGAAGGCGTTTTGTGAAGCAGATGCTGTCACGGCGGTGGGGCGGACGTACTTAAATCTTGCCGCACGTTATGGATGTAAAGCGCCGCGTCATTTGTGTTATCACGGAATCACACGTATGAGTAATGGCGCGAACCGTTATGCGCTTGATGAGCGTGAACCGCTCCGTTTGATTTATGTCGGAAGTATGGGACGGAGCTACGACTTACTGACGGTGGTGCGCGGTGTGAAAAAACTTGCCGAAGCAGGGGAAGCGGTTCGTCTCGACTTTGCCGGAACAGGACCGAAGGAAGAAATGTTGCGACAGGAGGCACAGGGTTGTCACGCCATTCGCTTCTATGGCTATTTGAGCAATGAGGATATGCAGCAATTACTTTCCGATTCCGATGTTGCCATTATTCCGATGTTCCCTGACAGCTATGTGGCAGTCCCCTATAAATTAGCCGATTATACGGCGGCAGGGTTGCCGATTATTTGTTGTCTCACGGGGGAAACGCAAAGCTTTATTGAACGTTATGGCGCGGGGTCAATGTATACCGCAGGTCATGTGCAAAGCTTTATTGAAGTGGTGAAGCGGTATACCCGTCAGCGTAATCGGCTTACGCAAGAGTCGCTTGCCAGTGCGCGCATTGCTCGCGAGAACTTTATGATGGATGCTATTTATCCCGAATTTGTTCACTTCCTTTCAGATCTGTGTGGACATTAACTCCGCCTGTCTGTAGCCCTCAACAGGAATTTATGATGAATGCTCAACAACTGTTTGTAACGAATCTGCTTCGGAAAACAGAACTCTTTAACGACACGCAAATCGCGATGTTATTGTCTGCTGATTTGAGTGATGAACAGGGGTTGACGGGGGCAGTCGTACGTCTCGAAATGGCAAAGGCGGATGTCTTTTTACGCAAGCTTGCCGAAGTCTTGAATTTGGACTATATCGACTTGTCGCAAATTCGCCCCACGGATGAAGCTTTGCAACTTCTTCCCGCGCGTGCCGTCTATCAGTACAACGCGCTCCCGATAGCAGTGGAAGAGGGGATTCTTAAAGTCGCACTCTCGGATCCTTTCAATACCGCCGCAGCTGATGGCATTCGGTTGGCGAGTGGAAAACCGGTACGTATTCTCCTTGCCCCCTATGTTGAGATTGATAAGGCGATTAAGAAGTTCTACGGTGTCGGTGCGGAAGCGATTGAGAAGATGATTGAGGACGGGCGATATGCCGTCTCCGACTCGGAAGCCAATATCTCCAAAATTGACGTGAACGAAATGGGGCAAGAGGCGTCGATTGTGCGTTTCGTGAACCAAATCATTGCCGAAGCCGATCGTCAAGGTGCTACGGATATTCACTTTGAGCCGATGGAAATGGAGTTGCGGATTCGTTATCGCATTGATGGGATGCTTCACAAAGTGGATGTTCCGCCGCAACTTAATCGGCTCAAAGCTGCCATTATCTCGCGTCTTAAAGTTATGGCGAATCTTGATATCGCCGAGAAGCGTCTCCCGATGGATGGTCGTATCGGCATTCGTATCGGCAGTGAAGATATCGACATTCGTGTATCGACCTGTCCGACGGCGTATGGTGAAAGTGTCTCGTTACGTCTCTTGCAGAAATCGGGGAACTTTGTTCAGCTCAAAGATTTAGGGATGAGTGAACGCGACTTCACGTTAACGCAAAAACTTATTGCGCGTCCTAATGGCATTATCCTTGTAACAGGTCCTACCGGTTCAGGAAAATCAACGAGCCTCTATGCGTTCCTGCACGAAATCAATAAGATTAACGTGCGTATTATGACCGCAGAAGATCCGATTGAATACGAAATGGCAGGGATTAACCAAGTCTTGGTGCGTTCTGATATCGGACTTACTTTTGCCCGCGCGCTTCGCGCCTTTCTCCGTCAAGATCCTGACATTATTATGGTCGGTGAAATTCGTGATGGTGAGACCGCCGAAATCGCGATCAACGCTTCGTTAACAGGTCACCTTGTTTTTTCGACGCTTCATACCAATGATGCGGCAGGAGCTTTCGCGCGATTGATTGATATGGGCGCGGAACCGTTCCTTGTTGCATCTGCCGTTGCCGGTGTTTTGGCGCAACGTCTCGCCCGTCGTCTTTGTCCCAAGTGTCGCGCTCAGCAGCCGTTGAAGCAGGGCTGGTGGGATCAAGTCGGCGCGCCGCCTCAAGACTTCGTCTATGAGCCGGTCGGATGCGATGCGTGCGTTCATACGGGCTACAAAGGGCGTGGTGCCATTTTCGAACTGTTAAATGTCAATGAGCAAGTCGGATCTTTAATCATTGGACGGCGTTCCTCAACGGAAATCCGTCACGCCGCAATCGCAGAAGGCATGTCAACGCTTCGTCAAGATGGGTGGCGGAAAGTCTTTAACGGCTTTACTTCTGTTGAAGAACTGATGCGTGTTACGGAAGATGCAAAATAGTCGTTTGTACGCTTCGTGTAAGTTTCTAATCCGCTACGCTTGACGATGGGTGGAGGGTATGAGATACTCAATAAACCTCAAATGTAGGATAGCCTATTTCAAATGAAGGAGACGCGTTTATGGGACAGGACGAGAAAAAGGTGTTAACACCCGAATTAAGGGCATTCATCTCTGAATGGAAGCCAAAACCGGGTAATCTTATTATGGTGTTGCATCGTATCCAACAAACGTTTGGATTTATGCCACGCGAAATTGTTCTTGAATTAGCGGATTTGCTGGAAATCCCCTTGGCAAAGATTTATGGTGTGATTACGTTCTATAACTTCTTTAAGTTGAAACAGCCCGGGCGTAATTTAGTGCAAGTCTGTCTTGGCACGGCATGTTACCTCAAGGGAGGCGACGATGTGATGTTGGCTATGGAGCAGGAATTAGGGGTGGGCGTGAATACCATGACCCCTGATGGCGAATTTTCAATTGAAGCCGTTCGTTGCCTCGGTTGCTGCGGATTGGCGCCCGTGATTGTCATCAATGGCGAAGTCTTCGGTAAAGTCACACGTGCCGCAATTCCGGGCATTCTGGACAAGTACCGCAGTAAATAATTTAGGAGAGAACCATGGCTGAAAAACTCACCCGTGAAAGTCTTGACGCCCTCCGCGCCAAGCTCGTTGTTGCCAATCAAAAAGACGCTTCAGGTGGTAAACAGTACTTGCTCGTTTGTGGCGGTACGGCGTGCGACTCCAATGGCGGATTGGCACTATATGCGGCTTTGAGAAAAGCTGCTGAATATGCTGGCGCAAATGTGAGCATTGTGCGTACCGGATGTATGGGCTTTTGCGAACGCGGACCGATTGTAAAAGTTCTTCCGCAAGATACGTTTTACGTCAATGTGAAGCCGGAGGATGCTTCGGCGATTGTGAATGAGCATGTGGTGGGCGGAAATATTGTCACACGATTGCTTTACGATAAGCGGCAAGCAGAAACGGCGACCGCAGGACATGAGATTGACTTTTATGCCAAGCAGCACCGTATCGTTTTGCGTCATTGCGGTTTGATTGACCCTGAATTGATTGAAGATTATATTGCGCATGACGGCTATTTAGGACTTGAGAAGGCGCTTTTTGAAATGACCCCCGAGGGAATTATTCAGGAGATATTGGATTCCGGACTTCGTGGGCGTGGTGGTGCCGGATTCCCGACAGGGAAGAAATGGCAATTCTCTGCAGGCGTTCAAGCGGATCAGAAGTATATCGTATGTAATGCCGATGAAGGCGATCCCGGCGCTTATATGGATCGTTCTACACTTGAAGGCGATCCGCACGCGATTATTGAAGCGATGATGATTGCCGGTCGCGCGACCGGAGCGACAAAAGGCTTTATTTATATTCGCGCGGAATATCCGTTGGCGATTAAACGCCTTCAGATTGCGATTGAAAAAGCGCGTGAACTGGGTTTGTTGGGATGTGAGAATATTCTCAACAGTGGCTTCACGTTCGACATTGAGCTCCGTTTTGGTGCGGGCGCATTTGTGTGCGGTGAAGAGACGGCGCTGTTGGCTTCGATTGAAGGTAAACGTGGTCAGCCGATGCCTCGTCCGCCGTTCCCTGCGGTGAAAGGTCTTTGGGGCAAGCCCACGATTATTAACAATGTGGAAACGTTGGCGAACGTTGCGATTATTATTACCAAAGGCGCAAAGTGGTTCAGTTCGATTGGTACTGCCACGAGTAAAGGAACGAAGGTCTTCGCGCTCACCGGTAAGGTTAAAAACTCCGGTCTTATTGAAGTCCCGATGGGGATTACCTTGCGTGAAATCATCTTTGACATCGGTGGTGGCATTCCTAATGGGCGCACCTTCAAGGCGGCACAAACGGGTGGACCTTCGGGTGGTATGATTCCGCCGGAATTTCTTGATATGCCGATTGATTACGAGTCATTGGGCAAAATCGGCTCGATTATGGGCTCCGGCGGTCTTATCGTCATGGACAATACCGACTGTATTGTGGACGTGGCGAAGTTCTACCTCGAATTTACCGTGGATGAAAGTTGCGGTAAATGTATGCCTTGCCGTATCGGTGGACGTGCCCTTCTCAATATCGTTACGGCGATTTCCGAAGGTCGTGGAACGCCCGCAGACATTCAGAAGATGCGTGATATTTGCGAAGCGATGAATCGTGCTTCGCTGTGTGGTTTAGGTCAAACGGCGTCCAATCCCGTCCAAGCGATGCTGCGCTACTTTATGGATGAAGTGATGGGGCATATCAATGACCGCAAATGCCTCGCAGGGAAATGCAAGAAGTTGATTCAGTACCGCATCAATCCTGATCGTTGCGTCGGGTGCACCATGTGCGCTCGCGTCTGCCCTGCCAATGCGATTACGGGCAAGATTAAGGAAAAACACGTCATCGACCCGAAGGCGTGTGTCAAATGTGGGCAGTGTTACAACACTTGCAAATTGCACGCAATCGAACTTTGCTAGTAGGAGACTGCATCATGGACGAGATTAAGATGATTCACCTTGAAATTAACGGCATTGCCGTTGAAGTACCGGCTGGTACAACCATTCTCGACGCAGCCAAGAAAGTGGCTGTTCGTATCCCGACCCTTTGTCATCATCCCGATGTCAAGGCGTGGGCTGCGTGTGGTATCTGTGTCGTACGTAATGCGAACTCCCCCAAACTTCTTCGTGCGTGTTGCACCGAGGTTTCGGAAGGGATGAAGATTACCACGCACGATCCCGATATTGTGCGTATTCGCCGTTCCGTTGTGGAGCTGATTCTTAGCACGCATCCGAATGACTGCCTCCGTTGTCCGCGTTCGGGTAACTGCGAATTGCAGCGGATTTCTGCTGAGTTTGGGATTCGTGAAGTTCCTTTCCCGCGCCCTGCCATTGAACACATTGAACGCGATGAAAGTACGCCCTCCATTATTCTTGATCCCAATAAGTGCATCAAGTGTGGACGTTGCGCTATTGTTTGCCAAGAGATGCAGAACGTGTGGGCACTCGAATTTATCGGTCGTGGCGAGAAGATGAAAATCGCTCCTGCCGCCGATGTAAAGCTCAACGATTCCCCCTGTATTAAGTGCGGACAATGTTCTGCCCATTGCCCTGTCGGTGCTATCTATGAAAAGGATGAGACCGCGAAGGTGTGGGACGCGATTAAGAAACCCGAAGGGTTCACCGTCGTACAGATTGCGCCCGCAGTGCGTGTGGCATTGGGCGAAGCGTTTGGAATGAAGCCGGGTGAACTTACCACCGGTAAGATTTACACTGCGCTACGGAGACTTGGTTTTAAGGCGGTCTTTGATACGAATTTCTCCGCCGATCTTACAATTATGGAAGAAGGCACCGAGTTCGTGCAACGGTTCACGCAAGGTGGAACGTTACCGCTTATCACCTCTTGCTGCCCGTCTTGGACAGATTGGATGGAGAAGTACGCTGCAGACTTTATTCCCAACTTTTCGACTGCGAAATCTCCACAGCAGATGCTCGGCGTTATGGCGAAAACTTATTTCGCGCAGAAGATGGGGATAGATCCGGCAACGATGACTGTCGTTTCTATTATGCCTTGCACCGCGAAGAAATACGAGATCACGCGTTCTGATGAAATGAATGCTTCTGGGCATCAAGACGTTGATGTCGTTTTGACGACACGTGAATTGGCGCGTATGATTCGTATTGCTGGCGTTGACTTCCTCGCTCTTCCTGAAAGTGAACCCGATAATATGCTTGCGGAATACTCGGGTGCAGGGACACTCTTTGGAGCTTCTGGCGGTGTAATGGAAGCGGCTTTGCGTACGGCATACTATTTAGTCACCAAGGAAGAACTCAAAGACGTAAACTTCGAGGCCGTTCGTGGTCTTAAAGGCGTAAAAGAGGCCATTGTTGATATCAAAGGGACGAAAGTCTCGATTGCTGTCGCGCATCAAATGGGGAATGTCGCGCAAGTCCTTGACGCGATCCGCGAGGATCGCAAGGCAGGACGTCCACCGCGGTGGCAATTCATTGAAGTGATGGCGTGCCGTGGCGGATGTGTCGGCGGCGGTGGTCAACCGACCCTTGCGACCGATGAAGTCCGTAAGGCACGTATGGAAGGTCTCTACAAGGACGATCGCGAGAGTAATTATCGTTGCTCTCACCAGAATCCGCAGATTAAGAAACTTTACGAAGAGTTTCTTGGCAAGCCTTGTGGAGAAAAAGCACATCATCTGTTGCATACCTCCTACGCGGCTCGTCCCGTCTATAATAAATAGGCGAGAGACTACACAAAAGCGGCGCTACGTATATACCTAGCGCCGCGGTTGTGTTGTGGTGTTTTTAAAATACAGGTTCAAACAACAGAGTAAGCGGTTGTTGAGAAGCCGTTAGAGATGTGATATTCTGCGCATACGCGATGGGAGAGCCATCGTAACTATTTTGCGCTTGCGCATAACAATTGCTCCTTTCGAAACCTAGGAAATTTCATACCCGAGCAGTGTGTTAAGCAAAGTGCGCCGGTGGCGCGCTTTCTTTTCATATATTCGGGTAAGGCACGTCCTAGGGCCTCAAAGGAGTATGTGACTAAAGAGAGCGTGCTTTTTTATGGCTAAAACAAGTGTTGGTGAGATAAGAATTTTATTGGGCGAGTTTCTTCGCTATGTGGTGGTGGGTGGGATTGCTTTTGGCGTTGATTTTGGAACGCTCGTGGCGTGTCAGGAATTTTTCTTTAAGAATTACGTATACGGTGTGTATATTGCCACCGTATTTGGATTTTGTACGGGGTTGGTAACAAATTATATTCTTTCGTTGTGGTTTGTTTTTATCCAACCAAAAGATCGTGGACGTGGTCGAAAAATGAGCGCGTTTGCCATTTTTGGTGTTGTTGGGCTTTTGGGGCTTTTGTGGACGGAGATAGGAATGTGGTTGGGAATCGAGTGGTTGGGATTGAATTACATGATTGTCAAAGTCATTGTAACGGGCGCGGTTCTCGTTTGGAACTATCTTGGGCGTAAGTTGTTAATTTTCAACTAAAAAAGGAATAAGGAATGAAAACAGCAATTGTGATTGGTGCAGGGCCGGCTGGATTGACAGCCGCTTATACACTTTTAATGCGATCAAAAGCGTGGCGTGTAGTTGTTCTTGAAGAGAGTGAGAATATAGGTGGAATTGCGCGGACTGCGGTACATGGGAAGTGTCGGATTGATATTGGAGGGCATCGTTTTTTCTCGAAGAGTGCCGAAGTCAATGCATTGTGGGCGAAGTTAATGCCGACGCAGGGTGCTCCAGCATGGGATGATAAAGTTTTAGGGCGTTCAAAGCTATTTGCAGAAGGGGGACCTGATCCAGAAAAAGAAGATCGCATGATGTTGACTCGCGATCGTGTCAGTCGAATTTTTTACTTGCGCCATTTCTTTGATTATCCGATTGCACTCAAAATGAGTACATTTTTGAATATGGGATTATGGCGGACCTGGTGTGCGGGGTGGAGCTATTTACGTGCGGCTTTTTTTAAGAAAGAAGAAAAGAGTTTAGAGGATTTTTATATCAATCGTTTTGGGCGCGTTCTCTATTCTATGTTTTTTGAGGATTACACGGAGAAACTGTGGGGCGTGCATCCGTCAAAAATTTCACCGGAATGGGGTGCTCAACGAGTCAAGGGGCTTTCATTGGTCAAGGCTCTCTTGAATGTCTTGAAGCCCAAAGGTGCTCAACGCGAAACGTCACTTATTGAGTCCTTCTTATATCCTAAAAAGGGTCCCGGACAGTTATGGGAAATCATGGCGGAGGAGATACAGAATCTTGGTGGCGAAATTCGCATGAAAACTTGTGCGACACATTTTGAACGGGTGAATGGAAATGTTTCCTGCATTGTAACGAATCGTGGTGAACGCCTTGCGTGTGATGCCGTATTCTCGTCTATGCCTGTAAAGGATTTGATTGCAGCGCTTCCAGAGGTGCCAGAAGCGGTGTGTTCGATTGCGAGAGAATTGCCTTATCGTGATTTTATTACTGTCGGACTTCTTGTCGATCGTCTTAAGATTGAAAATGGGACGAAAATAGCTTCTGTTAATGGACTTGTACCGGATACGTGGATTTACATTCAAGAGCGTGATGTGCGTATGGGGCGGTTGCAGATTTTCAATAACTGGTCGCCGTATATGGTGGACGATCCTGCGCATCATGTATGGATTGGATTGGAGTATTTTTGCACAGAAGGGGACGCCCTGTGGTCGATGGATGAAAAAACATTTGTTGATTTCGCTGTGGCAGAATTACGCAAGATTGATATTTTAGAAGCCGACACGCCTATCATTGACAGTGTAAGGTTACGTGTGAAAAAAGCATATCCGGCGTATTTTGGAAGTTATGCTCATTTTGACGAAGTTCGTACATGGATTGATACCGTTCCGAATCTTTGGTGTATTGGGCGTAACGGTCAGCACCGTTACAACAATATGGATCATTCAATGCTCTGTGGTATTGAAGCCGTTCGATCCTTACTTGAGGGCGTTCCAAAGGCGACTGTGTGGTCCGTTAATACCGAGGAGGAATATCATGAAAGTAAATAAGTGGGTTTGTGGTGGACTGGGAGTATTTTGCTTACTCTTGGTTATTTATGGATGCACGCTTTTTGTGCCAAGGTGGACGGACTATCAGGCATGTGATTTACGATATCGACATAATGAAATCTGTTGCTCACACGAAGGCATAAATCCTTTCAAGATTTGGAACCACGAAGTTGATTCCGTTCATTTCAAGGGGCTTAGTCGTCCTGATTATACGTTCGATTCTGCATCTGAAAAATTGGCTGTGCATGCTTATCCACCGTGGCATACGACATTCTTTTGGTTTTATGGATGGCTCCCGCAAGAGGCGTGCGTCTTTTTGATGTATTTATTGTTTGGAGGTGCTCTTTGTTTCCTTCCATTTTTTCTATCACGCTGGCAACCGCGTGAGGTCTCATTTCGTTTATTCTTTTGGGGCGTTCTATTGGTGCCACTGACATATCCGATAATAACCTGTATCGCTACGGGGAATTATGGATTGTTTTTATTTTTGCTTTCAGTCTGGCTATATTGGTCGCTTGAGAAAAAGCATGATATTCTCGCGGGGATAGCTTGGGCATTGCTCATGATAAAGCCTCAAGTTGGACTCCTGTTTATTTGGCCGCTTTTGTTTCAGAAGCGCTATCTAACGATCGTTGTTGCTGGACTTATTTGTTCGTTGGCAACGCTTTGGCCTGCTTATATCTATAAATGTTCTCCGATAGAACTGCTCTTGCAAATTCCGCAAATAGGGGAACCTTATATGGTCGCAACGTATGGATCTTTACCGGGAATCGCCAGAATCCTTTTAGGCTCAGTTGGTGCTCCCATTTGGATGATCATATGTTTTATTGCGTGTGGAATACTTTCATTTCTAATTCGTAATGCGCCAACGTGGTGGCTGCGAACGTTACCGGTGATTTTAATCTTTCCGGTTTGGACGTATAGTCAAGCGCATGACTTAATAATTTCTTGGAGTTTATATCTATTGGTTACACTTGTTTGTATCGGTGGTGCACCTTTTGTTGTTCCGCGTCAGGGGAGAATTTATTTTCTTGTTTATACGGGAATTCTTGCAATTATAACTGCATTTAATTTAACATGGGAAATTGTTACTCAGATGAATTGGTTTAATCCGGCAGGGAAAGGATTTATTTTCGTTGGAGTGAATATGCTGTTGACAGGATTAACATTTGTAATGTTTTTAATGGCATTACGATGGATTCGTGCCTCAAGTCCTCAAAAAGAGGTGACATTGAAATAAGTGGGCGTTGAGTCTACAAAGGACGGCGAATACTCGCCGTCCTTTGCTTTTGGGGCGGAGAGTGTTTTAACCGAGGAGGATGGCGGAAAGTTCGGGATCTTTTTCGGAAAGCTCGGCGGTGGAGAGCCCTGCGAGTTCATGTGGGAAAACAATCCACGCATCGGTTTGATGAAGGTAGTAATCGGGAGCAAAGTCAACTTGTGACGCTGTCGGTTTCCAGTAGACCATAGCTGTGCGGAGGTCGGCTTTGATTAGTCGTTGGCGAACGGCTTCAGCCGTTTTTCCTGAATCAAAAACATCGTCTACGACAAGGACCCGTTGATTCGGCTCAATTGCCTCTAAAATGGCTTCTGCGCATTCAAAGGTGACGCGTGCCGTACGATCCATAATTCCGTTATAGGAACTGCATTTGACGACTGAATGCGCCACGGGGCGTCCTAAAAAAGAAAAGACTTCACTCATGATGACACCCGGTTGAGCTCCGCCGCGCCAAAGCGCAAGGATGAGTTGAGGTTGCCATGTGTCGTCAAAGACTTTTCGTGCAAGTCGTGCGCAGTCGCGTTGAAATCCATTTGCAGAGAGAAATAGTTTAGAGCGGGGGCGGTCGGACATTTAACGATATCCTTTTTGAATGGCGATTGAAAGTTCGGCGGAGCAGGTCGTCAAATAGGCTAAAAGTGTCCGCAACGCAATTGGGAATGTGACGAGAATTCCAACACCAAAAAGAAGACTACCTGAAAAGGCGAGAAGCCCTAATCCAAGGCAAAGAAATCCTTTGGCGGGAGCTTCATAGAGGAACCAAAAGGTGGATTTGCAGGCGACGGTAAATCCGAGGTCGTAGCGATCGGCAACGATGAGCGCAAGTCCTAAAGGCTGACTGATGAAAAGCCAGAGAGGAATTCCCACAAATGGATGATGAAAAAGTGGAAGGAGGGAGATTCCAAAGAGAATAATTCCCAACCAAAACATTGACGCCGTTCTACGCGAACCTTGATAACGTTGCGAAAGCATCAAGATCTGTGCCACTCCCGATGACGAAGTTTTTGGAGTGAGATGCCAAAAGTAAGCAATCGCGGCGGGACCTAAAAGGAGCCCTGTTGCCGCGGCTAAAAGGAAAAAGAACGTGTAGAGGATTTCTGAGAGAGGATTGAGGCGGAATGTCGTCCATGCCATCTTCAGGAGAGGAGCGAGTGTAGACATCTTAGAACTGCCAATCAACATCGTCGTTCCCGACAGCGAGCGTTACCCGATCAAGCGGACGCCCATCAATACCAACGGCGATGTTTTGCTTTTCTTGCGGGGCTTTGTTTTTGGGCGTAACCGGTTTTTGCACGATTTGCGGTTTTTGCGCGACGATAGGTGTGGGCGTAGCCGGAACGGGAGGCGTATCCGCTTTGTTGCTTGTGTGCGGCTGTTCTTTCGCAGGCGGTATGACGGCAGACGGTGTTTGTTCGGAAGCCATAGCAAAGCGAGACGCCAAGAGTTTCTCGTTAAAGGTCATCGTACGCTGCACCATCCAAATGCCCATCGCGCAAATCATTGCGACAATGACAATCAACGCAATTGCGACAATTGTAATCAGAGAGGTGTTAATCGGCTTTTGTGTTTCCATGGAGTCTTTCCTTAATCGTACGCAAGCGAAGTTGTCCGCACGCCGCATCGGATTGTTTGCCGCGACTGCGACGAAGCGTCGTATGAATGCCTGCCTTGAGCAACGTGTCGAGGAAAGCGAGACAAACGGCATTCGGCGGTGTTTGACCCTTAAATTCTGCAACGGGACTCAGCGGGATTAAATTGACGCGCGCCTTACGGTGACGTAAAAGACGAATGAGTTCTTCGGCATGGGCTGGACGGTCGTTGAAGTCTTTTACAAGCGTATATTCGTACGTGATAATCCGCCCTGTTGCAACGGTATAGGCGTCACACGCGGCGAGCAGCTGCGCGATTTTCCAACGGTGATTGACCGGCATCAGCGTATCGCGAACGGTATCATTTGGTGCGTGAAGTGACACCGAGAGTTCGAACTGCACCCCCTCTTTCGAGAGACGTTCAATCCCGGGAACAATTCCGCACGTCGAAAGCGTTATATGGCGTGCGCCGATATTGAGCCCTTGCTGGCAATTAAGAATCCGCAAGGCACGCAACACCGCATCATAATTCATAAACGGTTCGCCCATCCCCATCACGACAATATTATTCGGTGCGACTCCCATTGTTCGCGTAAGCACCATGACTTGCGCGACGATTTCCGCCGCAGAAAGTGAACGTGCGCATCCGAGTTGCCCGCTTGCACAAAAGGCACAATGCATATCGCATCCGACTTGCGACGAAATACATTGCGTTACACGTCCATCAGCCGGAATCCAAACCGTTTCAATCCGTTGCCCGTCCTCTGCTTCCAAAAGGAACTTCGCTACACCATCGGCATCAACGGCAGTTCGCTTGACCTCTTTAAGAACATCAATGGGTAAGTTTTGTATAAAGTATTCGCGGACAGCACTTGGCAACGTGGTTAGATGCGTCCAATCGGGAATGCGGTCAATATAAAGACCGTGCAAGATTTGTTTAGCCCGGAAAGCAGGAAGCCCCGCCTCTTGACAAACGCGGGACCAATCTTCTGGGAGGAAACCGTAAGCGCCATCCGATATCATGCGTGCAGTATAGCAAAATGCCTTACGCTTTTCCGTAAGGTATGCTTGAGATTACGAGACAGACGCGCCTTCTTATGATTGTCAGTGAAAAGGAAGGAAGACATTTGACATTATAAGAGAAGACGTGGAAGTTGCTGAGACGTTCATAAACAAAATAGAGCTTTTGAATCTTTCTGACACTTATGCAGAATTTGCCTCCTCTAAAAATGGAGAATTTGGACAACGGA
>JAVVWU010000003.1:0-54714 GCA_036651955.1 Kiritimatiellia bacterium | reverse complement strand
CATAGTCTCAACAAATTTCAAGAGATATTGCAAAAGGTCTGACTGCGCACCTCAGTGAGGTACAGCCTCTACCTCACTGACCCTGACCGTCCACCTCACTGAGGTAGACCACTCACCTCAACGAGTCTCTCCGCTCTGCCTACTGTGCCACGAACGGTGCCATTTTGAATAAGTGTCGTTTTGAATCGAACCCTTGATGTGGACTTATGCAGAATTAAGCGGAGTAAGAAGCGTTGTAACGTGGAGGTGAAGATATAGAGGTGAAAGTGAACTTTGCGGAATGATGCGTATATTCCATATAAGTTTCTTATATTATGCTGTGTCTTTTTGAATTGTTTCGAGGCGTAATGTTCAATTTATAGCGGTGTACACTGCTTGATCGTGTCATCAGTAGGATAAAATGATTTTAGAAAGTTGACCCTGTGTGCTAGTTGGTATATTATTGCTCTTGGATTACCTGCTTGCATCGTTGCTAATGGTATTCGAGATTTAGTATTCACAATGATTATAGGAGTAAGAGAAATGAGCTTTTTATCTACACGGCGTAGTTTTTTGAAGACCTCCAGCATGGTTGGAGCCGCTTCCATTATTGGTGCGGGATGTGCGTTGCCTCGGCGTAAACATGAGACGGTCGCCGGTTTGGCGTGTGCGCCTCTCGAAACGGTGAAGGTGGGCGTTATCGGGCTTGGAATGCGTGGACCCGGTGCTGTGTATCGCTTAGCGGCTGTTCCGGGTGTCAAGGTGGTCGCGCTCTCTGATATTTATAAGGCTCGTGTGGATGGACCTTCCAAGTGGCTTGTGGAGCATAAGTTTGAGGCTCCTAAAGGCTATTATGGTAATACTGAAGAGTGGAAGAAGCTTGTTGAAAATCCGGAAGTGAATCTTGTTTATGTGACGAGCCCGTGGCAGATGCACGTGGAAATGGTGTTGTATGCTATGGAGTGTGGTAAGCACGTGGCATGTGAAGTGCCGATGGTGTTCACCGTTGAAGATAGCTGGCGCATTGTAGAAAAAGCAGAAGAGAAGCGTGTGCATTGTATGCTTCTTGAAAATTGCTGTTATGGTGAGAGTGAAATGCTTGCGCTCAATATGGTGCGTAATGATGTTTTGGGTACGCTTGTCCATGGCGAAGGCGCGTATATTCACGATTTGCGCGGATGGAATTTCCGTGAAGGTTCTTATGAAGGTTTTTGGCGTCTGAAATGGAATGCGCAGCATACAGGTAATCCTTATGCAACGCATGGTTTGGGACCGATTTGTCAGTATATGGGTGTGGGTCGTGGCGATCAGATGCGCGTCCTCTCGTCCATGAATTCGGGCGGATTTGGATTCCCTGAATATGCTGCTTATCATCAGGCGAGGCTCAACGAGCTTTCTAAGAAAACGGCAAAGGATAAGAGCACGGATAAGTATGGTATGACCGATGCGCGTGCGTTGAGCGGTCCTTGGGCGCAGGGTGATATGTCCACGGCAATTATCAAGACGGAGAAGGGGCGCACGATTATGGTGCAGCATGATACGACCAGCCCTCGTCCTTATACGCGTATCAATTTGATTAGTGGTACGAAGGGTGTCTTGAAAGATTATCCGCTTCAGATCGCACTTGATACACAGTATCAGGCGCCGCACCTTGGTTGGGCGAATGATGCGCAGATGAACGAGATTTGTGCGAAATATCGTCATCCTTTGTGGCGTGATAGCGGTTCGTTTGCTCAAAAGATGGGCGGACATGGCGGTATGGACTTCCTCATGGATTTGCGCCTTTGCTATTGCTTGCAGAATGGATTGCCGCTGGATATTAACGTGTATGAGTCGTGCCAGTGGTCGGTGCTTGCCGAATTGACGGAAGTGTCGAGTCAGCATGACGGGATGCCCGTACTGGTTCCTGACTTCACGCGCGGTGCTTGGCAGGATATGAAGCCTTTGGGAATTGAGACTGTAAAGCTGGATTTGGACGCTGAAAAGGCGAAGTCCGGTAAGCAATTGAGCGTTTAATTAGTTTACATTAACCTGATATAAGGAGACTTAAGATGTCCGAGTGCGTTTGCAATACACCGAAGTTTGTGCCGCCATTTGATACGAGTTTTAAGCCGGCATTTTTGACGCTTCGCGCAATGCGTGAAAAAGCGAAAGCAGATCCCGAAGCAAGGATTGTTGCGATTGCTGTGGAACGTGATAATGGTGCGGTTGCGCGTTATGATTTACCTTATCCCAAGGCGGCGGAGGAGTGTCCGAATTTTCCGCTCTTTGTGGAACGTATTGTCAAGTTTATGCTGTGGTCGGCAGGTGGTTGGAAGATTTATATTTCAGGCCCTGCGGCGATTGCGAAGAAACTGCGTGAAGATTACACCGAAACGGGAGCGCGTTCTTTCGATTACGGGTTCTTCAAGACAGTTTATGGTAAGCCTTTAGAGATTGTCGCCTGCGCTTTTGCCGAAGTTCCGAAGGGACACGACTTGTCGATTTCCCTTGGTGGCAATATGAATGGCAATCGCATTGGTTTTGACCTTGGCGGTTCAGATTTCAAGCTGACGGCAATGGTCAATGGCGAAAGTGTTTGGCAGAAGGAAATTCCTTGGGATCCGTATTCTGCCACAACGTCAAATTATCATTACGATCACATCAAGGCGGGCTTTGAGGAAACGATTTCGCATTTCCCCAATGGTAAAGTCGATGCAATCGGCGGATCTTCTGCTGGCGTGATTGTTGATAACGAACTTCGTCATGCGGGGCTGATTAAAGGCATTAAAGATCCCGCCGACTATCGCAAGTCGCAGTTGCTCTTCAAGCGTCTCAAAGCTGATTATGGTGTGCCGATGGAAGTCGCCAATGACGGTGACGTTTCCGCACTCGTCGGTCGTTTGGCTCTTGGTAAAAAGGGAATCATCGGTTTGGCGATGGGAACTTCCGAAGCTGTGGGTTACATTGACAATACGGAAAAGGGCGTTCTGACGGGACGTATTTCTGAATTGGCATTTGCGCCGGTCGATCTCAATCCCGGTGCGGCAGTTGATCCGTGGTCGGGCGATAAGGGCGTCGGTGCGCTTTACTTCTCGCAGCAGGCGGTCAATAAGTTGGGACTTTCGGCTGGATTCCCCTTCAAGGAAGAAACGCTTCCGCTGCGCCTCAAAGAAGTGCAGAAGGCGATGGAGGCAGGCGATCCTGTCGCTGTCAAGATTTATGAAGCGATTGGCATCTATTTGGGATATGCCTTACCTTGGTATGCCGAATTCTATGACTACACGTCATTGATGTTGCTCGGTCGCGTTTCCTCAGGGAAAGGTGGCGATCTCATCCTTGCGACCGCGAAGAAGGTTCTCAAGGAAGAGTTCCCCACGTATTCAATCGATGTCTTTATGCCCGATGAGCAGGTGCGTCGTCTCGGTCAATCCGCCGCCGCCGCCTCGCTCCCCGAGTGTTAATCCGTGTTTCATACGCACCTGATGAGAAGGTGCGTATGAGTTTATTAACCAACGAAGGAAACTTGTCATGTCGTTTCTCTCCAGTGTTGTGACCGTTGCGCCGATCGATTGGGCTATTATCATCGGCTTTCTGGTCGCAGTGATTCTGATCGGATCTACGCCGGCTATTATCGGTAAGATTCGTAATAAGGGGGACTCTGCCTCCGATTTCTTCCTGTCGGGACGTAGTATGCCATGGTGGCTATTGGGCGTTTCGATGGTGGCCTGTACGTTCTCCTGCGATACGCCAAACCTCGTTACCGATATGGTGCGTAATGGTGGCGTGGCAAAGAACTGGGGCTGGTGGGCGTTTCTCCTTACGGGGATGCTGACAGTCTTTGTGTATGCAAAGCTGTGGCGTCGTTCGGAGCTGAATACCGACCTTGGATTCTATGAGATTCGTTACAGCGGTAAGCCAGCGGCAATTTTGCGTGGCTTCCGTTCGTTGTATCTCGGAATCTTCTTTAACGTGCTGATCATGGCGACCGTCTCTTTGGCGGCAATCAAGATCGGGCAGGTCATGTTTGATCTTTCACCTGTGCAGTCGCTTGTCTTTGCGTCTGTCGGTGTGGCGATTTACGCAACACTGGGTGGTTTGACGGGATCCATTTGGGCGGACTTCTTCCAATACTCGGTGGCAATGGTGGGCGCATTCTTTGCGGCTTACTATGCGGTCATGAGCGAAGATGTCGGTCACGTGAGTTCCTTCACCGCGCTTTTGGAAGACTCCATGGTACAAGCTCAGCTTGCCTTCTTCCCCCCTGTCAACGGTGCGGTAGCAGGAGAGCCGGCGAACTATTCCAACTTTGTAACGTTGCTGATTCTGCCGATTGCGGTGCAATGGTGGAACGTTTGGTATCCGGGTGCTGAGCCGGGAGGCGGTGGTTATATTGCCCAACGTATGTTGTCGGCAAAAGACGAGAAGAACGCGATTGGTGCAACGCTTCTCTTTAACTTCCTTCACTATGCCGTTCGCCCATGGCCGTGGATTGTTGTCGCTCTTGTGTCCATCACGCAATTCCCGATGGATGCCCAGAAGCGCGCGCATGACTACACGAAAGAGAACAGTGCTTTGGTGCAGGAATATGTTGCCAACCCTGAAGCTTTCACCGTAAAGAATGCTAAGGAAGCAGAGTTGATTCGTGAACATCTTCTTGCGGTGAAATATCCCGAGCAGATGGCGGCGAAGGAATATCTCAAGTCGTTAGGAAAAGAACAGAAGGATAAGATTGATAACTTTGTTAAGGTCAATCAAACCGCTGTGAATGCCGCATTGGCAAGTTTGAATCCGACGATTGATCCTTCCATGAATGCAGCCATTCGTTATGAGCGTGCGCGTCTTGCCGCTGATAATTTGGTTGGTATGCGCGTGGCGTTCGCCGATGTTGATCGTCAGTATCTTCGTCACGATATGGCGTATCCCGGCATGATTTCAAAAATGCCCAAGGGCTGGCTCGGTTTGATTGTCGCGTCACTGGTTGCGGCGTATATGTCAACGATTGCCACGCACTTGAACTGGGGCTCTTCGTACTTTGTACAAGACTTCTGGGTGCGCTTTATCAACAAGGATACGACGCCTAAGACGGCGGTGTTCATTGGTCGTATTTGTATGCTCTCGCTTTTGGTGCTCTCAGCACTGGTGGCACTCTGCATGCAAAATGCGATGGACAGCTTCAACATCCTTCTGCAGGTGGGTGCCGGCACAGGCTTGCTCTATATCTTGCGTTGGTTCTGGTGGCGCATTAACGCATGGTCGGAAATTTCTGCGATGATTGTTTCATTCCTCGTGGCGATTTTCTTCAAGTTCTGTGGTGCGGCGACAGGTATCGAAGAACTTCTGTCGTCGGATGCCGCCAAACGGATCATGGACTATTCCAGCTGGCAATTGGTCATTGGTATTATCCTCACGACGATTACATGGGTTTCCGTAACGTACCTCACGAAGCCTGAAAAGGATGAGATTCTAATCTCCTTCTGTAAGAAGATTCGTGCCGGTGGTCCCGGTTGGAAGCGTTTTGAAGGTCGTTTGGATGGAATTTCCGCAACGGAATGGGATATGCCTTTGGCGATTGTTTGCATGGTGCTGGGGTGCTTCGCCGTTTGGACGGCACTCTTCGGCATTGGACTGATGGTGTATCTCAACTTCGTCACGGGTGGTATTCTCCTTGGTCTGGCGATTGTTGCGACCATTGTCCTGATGAAGCTCGTCGGTAAAGTGAAATTAAGCTAAGGCTTACTTCACTCAGAAAAAGCCTCGCCCGTATGGACGAGGCTTTTTTTGTGATGAGCTTAGTAACGAAGAAGCCTCGTGCGTGAGATGAGCTTGGTAATGAGGACGCCGAGAGCGTGTGAGATTTGCTGACTTAAAAGAAGAAGCCTCTCCTTCCTTACGGTAAGAGAGGCTTTACAATAAGAGTAGGGGCAAGAGCTTTAATCGTCTTGAAGACGCTTTGCGAAATCTTCCCAACAGGCCTTTGCTTCTTTGATGTCCTCGGCGGCGGTTGTGGCGGTGATCGTGGAGAGTTGCCGAATCTGCATTTGAACGGATGATAACAGTTGCTTCCGGCGGTTTTTGGTGGAGGCATCAGCCTTTTGAAGCTTCTCAAGCATTTGACGAGAGGTCGCGATTCGTTTGATAACGGCATCTTGCGAGAGCTGTTGGAACTGTTCCTTATACGAGAGCGCGGCACTGGGCGCCGTTTTTATAAGGAGTTGGAGGTCGGTTAATGCCTTTGAGGAATAGGTGTCGAGGTTCTCGTCGATGTGTTTAGTTTGTGTTTTGATCCACTCATTGCAACGTTCGAGGATTGCTTTTGCTTCTTCTGCCGGTTCTCCACCTTTGGCAATTTTTGCCTCAAGAGCCTTCATCGGTCGTTCAATGTTTTTACCAATGATGAGTTGTTTCCCGATGTCCTTGTTGAACTTTAACTCGAGACCATTGATGAGCGATCCCTCTACACGCTTAGGCATCGCTTTGAGTGCGGCAGCAATCGCATTGTCAAAGTCTGCACTGGGATATCCTTGGTAGACGGGTTCTCCGAGGTGATTGATGACATAGGCGAAAGGAATCCCGCCGGGGAGCGTGATTTTGCCATCAACAATAAATTGTTGATAGACAGCATACTCGCATTTATTTTCTTTTAAGAGTTGCACAATCGCTTCGTCATTACGTCCTTGCCAGTGTGCGCCGATAAAGACAAGGCGGTCATCTTTGGCATATTTCTTTGCGAGTTCGCCCATATGCGGTAAGGACGCGCGACAGGGCGGGCAATGGAGCCCCCACGTCTCAACGGCGATGACGCGCCCTTTGAGATCTTTCTCCGTGTAGGTGGGGCCGCTGATATGATTTTCTTCTGTTAATCCGGAAATCCCAAAGAGCCAAAGGGGCAGGGCACAAAGTGCCAGTGTTAATCCTAATGATTTCATGCTAATCCTCCTCGCAAAAAAAGCGTACGCTAGTTTTCTTAAATTCACGCGTAGAGAAAAAGACTTTGCCATTCGCTGGCAGTTCGGCATCGCGTGTGAGCCGGAGAAAAGTCTCATATCCCTCTTGCCATGAGGTCTTGTGAATCATCGCATAGAGGTTGAAAGGGAAATCGGGGAAGGACGGACGTGCATAACAGTGCGTCACATCGGACGCTTGCGCAAGACGCCGTCCTGCCGCTTCAAGTGCTGTTTGCGGAACGCTCCAGCAACACATTCCATTGGCGGTAAATCCACTTGCGCGATGACGGAGTAAAAGTGCAAACCGCCGGAGCGTTCCATTTTCTTGCCAAGCTTGTAATTGGGCGAGATCTTCGGTTCGGAACGGGTGCATGATATCGGCGGTATCTTCTTGATAGGCGCGAACTCTTGTACGTTGTTCCGCGGTGGGGAGCGGAAGTGGCTGTGGCAACGCGGGCATTATGTATTCGGTGCGTTCATCACGCGGGCAGGTGCGTGTGTCAAAAACAACATCAATTTTGTACCGCGTAAGAGCGGGGAATGGACGCGGAGAAAGGTGGGCGAGTTTTGCACTTTCCATTTCAAAGTGATCGCCACGAACGGAAAGCGTATACCATAGCTTGGGATAGGGCGCGTAGTCGCTCGCTGAAAGATTTCCGAGCTGAATGCCTTCTGGCCAACTGCGGATATAGGCGTGGGTAACGCCTGAATGCGCGGAGACTTCACGCGCGGCAGCTTCCAATGCGTCACCTTCTGCCGAAACGGCAAAAAGGCAACTACGATAGCCGAGCCTTCGCGAATCAAAGACACCGCCAATCCGACGAACCAATCCTTCTGAACGAAGAGAGGAGATGAATTCAACAAGAGACGCTTCATCTGTGTGAAGTGTTTGTGCAAGCTGTAGAAGCGGACGCTCCGTCAGCGGCCATGGGCGTTGCAGTGTGAAGAGCCAATCGGCTTGTTGCGGAGTTAATTGCATGAATCGGAAATCCCTTGAGGTGGTAATGTGGGGCGCGTGAGCGTGGCGATGAGCGGATCTTTACATTCAGCGGAAAGAGGACTTTCTCGGAGATGAAGCATGGCGGAAAGTGTTCGCTCAAGTGCCGCACGCGTGTCGGCTTGTGAAGTCGGATGCGAGAATCTCTTCAGCTCACATTGTCCGATACTGGGTAAGGTGAAATAGGCGAGTTCAATAGGAGCGTCCGCTGGTAGTTTTTTGGCGTATCGAACTAAAAGCTCATAGATTGGGAGTTGAAAGTCGAGCCACTCGCGTTTATCGTCTTTGCCGCGGTAGTGGACTTCATTGGGTATGTTTTTCGCACCACTTTTATAGTCAATGATACGTAACGTTCCTTGGGCATTACGATCAATCCGGTCAATTTTCCCATTGAGTATGAGATCGACTCCGTCAATGTTCAGCGGCATTTCAAATGATTCTTCGACGGCAATTGTTTCCCATTGCCCCGCACGAAGGATCTCTTCAAGTTGTGCGGCAGATTGCAACCGTCTTTTTGCCGAAGCTTCTGCGGCGAGGATTTCAATGTTCGGCGTTGACCCGTACGTGTCACGAATAGCGCGATGAAGCGCATCCAAAAGAAGCGGTGCGGGCGCTTGTGATTTGTCTTTGAGTGTACGGAGTGCAAGGTGAAGCAATGATCCGAATTGTTGTGCAGGGACGCCATCGGGCAAAAGTTCGGTCGTTTTGAATCTGAGAATGTCTGAAAGGAAATAGTCGAGAGGAGAAGTCAAGAAACGTTTAATCGCAGAGGGCGAGAGCGTTGTCTTTGGTTCCCATTCAGCCCATAAACGTGGATGTTGGGCAAACACTAATCCCGTTTTTGTTTCAGAAACATCACGGCGGGGCGTCCTTTTTTGAAAGAGCCTTTTGGCTCGAACGGTGAGTTCCGTATTGTCGCAACGGAAAAGGAGGCGTGACGGCTTAAACCAGTCACCTTTGGGATCGGTTCGTGCACAAATGAGGCAACTCTTTTCAGGCGAATGAAGCGTACACAACGTGTCAAGAATATAGGCATCGCGTGCGGTGCGATTCTTGTCACTTCTTAATCCAAGCTGTTCGCGAAAATTATTTGGAAGGAAGGCATCTTCAAAAACGGAATCGGGGAAAAGTGTTTCATTAAGCCCCGCTATAATTAGAATGGAGCCTTTGGACCAAAGCATTTCAAACCGTCCCTCGTAAGAACAGTCGGCTGATCCGCGAATAGGACGCAAGGTTATTTCTTTGAGGCGCACGAGAAGCAATTCGAGGGTGGCGTTTTGTGTAACGTGACTTTCGGATAATTCGGCAAGCAAATCGTGAAGTGCCTCAAACGTGGCGAATAGAAGCGGATCATGTATTTGATCCACCGTTTGTTCTCCATAAAGTTCAGTGAGGAATGCACGAACACCTTCTATAGGATCTTGACGCAATGCGTCAATCCATTTTTCTATGCGCGTGATAAATTGGGCAAGCTCTGGTTCGGCAAAGGCACGGGCGGAGCTGAGGTCTTGTGGCAGATGTTTTTCGACAAGCGTGTTGTATTGTCCTCTTAAGATAAAGGGCGATACGTTTATTACATTTGTGGCTTCGGGGAGATTCAGAAGTCCCAATATTTTCTCGGGGCTCCTTCGTTGCACAAGTTCGATTAAAGCTTTTACGGCACGCGCCGCCGGACGTTCCGCGAGGGCAATCGGCTCTGGCGTAAAAACGGAAATCCCGTGATTGGCGAGAACTGAAGTGAGCTGAGGCATAACATGGCGGTCGAGAATGCCAAGACAGAGTTCACTTGCGACAATGGGTCGCGTTGCTCCGCCGTGGGAATCGGTTGCAATGTTATCTAAGAACTGATCAATGACGAGGGCGGAAGTTGCAGCGGATTCCGCTAAATAAATAGAGGACGTTGCGGGGGAAAGTTGGGTGGCGGAATGATTCCAATAGTGAGTCGCGGGGCGACCATAGGCATCAAATGCTTCACTTCGCGAAAGTTCAGCTTGAATGAGAATGTCACAGCGTGGCACAAGGTCCAAAAGCGTTGTGAGTGCAGGCATAAAGTCGGGTACACCAGCAACGACGAGAACGAATGGTCCTGCCTCCTGTTCTTGGAGTTGTGGATTTTCAAGAATAGCTTTTTGAGAATCGAGCGGATCCACGAGTTGATGCGTGGCAAGCAGTTCTCGATAGCGCGTTTCCAATGCGTCCAATGCCCGCCAACGTCCCTGTTCGCGTTCTTCAAGCTGTTGGAACGCCGAATGTGCAACCACGCCTCCGAAGTCTAAGCACTGCTCTGCGAGTGCCGTGCGGAGCGTGATGAATCTTTGCGCCACGCTATAACATGAACGCGGACGTTTGAGCCACTCCTTATCTTTACCGGGGAAAAGCCATCGAACGATATCGCCTTGAGGATCGGCTTCATGTAACCACGCGAAAACTTCTCCCCATACCTGTAACACTTCTGTACCTGTCGCAAGGGTTTTAGAGGCGGGCGGTGCAAAGAGCGGGAGGAGATGTGAGGGCATGAGAAAGCGAACGCCTTGAAACGCTCCGTAAGCTTGAGCGAGCGCATCTCGCAAACGACGTGCAGCCAAAGCTGTTGGGAGACAAAAGACGACGCCCGGCGGAAGCTTTTCTGCCCACTGCGTACGACACCATTGGACGGTGAGCGTGGCACAGTCTGCGGAACATCCAAGGAAGTGACGTGTGAGTATTGACATTAGGAATGGGTCGCCATTGCGGCGCCAATCAACGGTGCATCATCAATGCGTATGAGTTCACAGGAATAGCCACGAGGCTTTAACAGTGCTTCGAGTTGATGATGGACAAGGTCAACAAAAGGTACAGAAGCGGTTTTCCAAAAAGTGGAGCCGTCGACGTTGACGCGAATAAGTCCATGATCCATGTTGCGTGCGCTCGCGGATTGAATCGCAGCAGCAGCAATGTTAATGGCGGCGAAGCGTGCCGCACGTTCGTACATAGGGCAAAGAAGATCGCGGAGCAGTTGCGCTTCTTTTCCTGAACAGTAAATGACATCGGGCGTAAGCCCTGCACAGAACGAATCAAGCTCAACATTCGTATACGTGGAGGAGAGAATAACATCACGCAATCCGGCGGAGAAAAGTCCTTCCTCGGCAGCCGCATGAAGAATTTCAGTTCCTAAAGGTCCTAGATGAACGCCGGAAATGCACCGTTCCCATTGCGCACGAGTGTTGCCGGAGAGCGCTTCATAACGTTCATCGAAACGAGAGTGCGGGAACGCGGAGAAGTTGCCAGATTCGCAATTGATTGGGACAAAGGTGCCTTTGGGGAAATTGGGAGTTTTGGTAATGGCTTCGGCACGTTCTGCGTAAGCGGTATTGGTTCCTGTTCCAAGGATGAACCCGACATATCCGGCGAGGTTTTCCGCGGCGTGCCGCGCATAGGTGGCGAGAAGCGCCGCGACGGTGTCATTGAGAATGCGAACTTTAATATTGGAGGAGCCACGGCGATTTAATTCCTTGATTAAATCGCCGACGACATTGGTACGAATAATTGAGGACGCTTCAATATGTTTTGTCCAAAACAAGAGTACACCGTGGAGATCAACAGGGTAGGAGAAACAGTATCCGAGTGTTTCGCCGTCACGAATGTTGGGGCGTAAGACGTCACAGAGGACGTGATAGAACGTATTGTGATCGACCGGCCCGCGTGACCCCGGCATATAGCCGCGCAGTTGATGGGTGACAGAGGGGACACCGTTGGCATCAAAGCAAATGCGCGCCGAGCGAATATTGGTGCCACCCACATCAAAGGCGGGAATCTCGCAGTTGACGGGAAGCGTTTCAGGTAAAAGGAAGCCTGAGGGTAGCATCGGCAAATCGCCGTCTCCTGCAAGTCCTTTCCGCATAGCGGAGAGAAACTCTTGAAGAATGGCTTCCGCATCAAGCGACTGTAAATCAAATCCGTTTTTGCGTAAGAATTCCATTGAGAACCTCCTGTGGCACGATACATCCCGTTTGTACGTCCCCGATTGCCACTGGAAGTACAAACCGAACGACACCTTCGCATTTTTTCTTATCGTGTGAAAGGTAAGCCTTTAGTTCTTCGGCGTTGTATTGCGGTGGGATTTCGGTTGGAAGTCCCAGCGCAGAGAGTTGTTGGGTAATGGTTTCAGAAAGTCCCACGGGCGCAACTTTCATCTGTTCGGAAATGCGTGTGGCGGCAACGATGCCAATGGCAACTGCTTCTCCATGGGCAATCTGGAAATGGCTTGCCGCTTCTACTGCATGTCCCATGGTATGCCCAAGATTGAGCGCAGCACGTTTCCCCGTCGTCTCAAAAGGATCTTCAATAATGGTACGCACTTTCACGCCTGCGGAACGAATGACCAATCGTGTCATAAAGTCGATATCGTTTCGTTTCGCTGAGAACTGGTCCAACATTTCCGCGAGCCCGCGATCGCCAACCACGGCGTGTTTATAGGTTTCTGCAAGTCCGCACCGCATTTCACGATCGGGCAGCGTGGCGAGGGTGGTGGTATCGGAGAGCACCGCACAGGGCGGATGAAACGCCCCAATGAGATTTTTACCCGAAGGTAAATCTGCTCCTGTTTTTCCTCCGATACCGGCATCGACCATCGCGAGAAGGGAGGTGGGCAAGTTGAGCCAACGAATACCACGGAGCCATGTCGCGGCGGCGAATCCGGTGAGGTCACTGACGACACCGCCACCGAGGGCAATTATTAAATCACCACGTTCGAGCTTGGCATCGCTCATTGCTTGCCATAGATGAGAGACCGTTTCAACTGTTTTGGAAATCTCGCCGGCAACGATTTCAAACGTGGTACAAGGCGTACCGAGCGCGGCAATGACCGCATTCCCATAAAGCGGCAAGGTGTTGGAATCACCAACGAGAAGCAGATGACGCGGCGGCGGATCCAGAAGTGCAAGCACGCGCGGAAGCTCTTCAAATGCTCCCGGCGCAATGATGACGGGGTAGGCGTCCCCCATACCTGAAACGACATAACGACCGAACAGTGCCATAACTTTGGGCCAAACTTCTTGCGGGCTCAACTCTTTTTCTAAATCGAGACACAGAGGAAAAGACGCATAGTGTTCGTGACGTTCCTCTAACGTTTTCTTTAGATGATCGGCATTTTTCGACCAAGGACGTGACCCCGCCTTCCGTTCTACGCGACGGGCAAGAATGTCTACGGGCGTACGAATACATACGATAGGGCCGCAGTCCTCGGCAATGGCACGATTGTGCGGACGTAAGAGTGTCCCCCCTCCCAGTGCAATAACTGCGTTGGGGCGTGTTTGGCAGAGCGCTTCTAATGCGGCTGTCTCTTCATCGCGGAACGCTTCGGGCCCAGCTTTCTCGACATATTGCGGAATCGTCATACCGAGACGTTGCTCGACGAGAGCATCCAAATCAAGCGCAGTCTTACCAAGTGCCGCCGCAAGATTACGTGCACAGGTACTTTTACCGGTCGCCGGAGGACCATAGAGAAAGAACGTTGGAGCAGTGAGTTTTATCATAAGAGTGTAGGAGGATTTGATTCGTGGGGTGAAGTTACAAAGGCAACGTTTCGTTAAAAGGCGCTGGTGGTTCGTATCGATGCTTTGTGTGCGCGGCGGCGAGCATTTCTTGCGCGTGGCGAACGGTAACGGGCGTTTGATCCGCGCCTCCAAGCATACGAGCAATCTCATCAATGCGTTCAGCCTCGTGAAGTTCTGAAATGTGCGTTACGGTTCTGCCATTTTCAACTTCTTTATGAACGCGAAAGTGCTGATCTCCAAAAACGGCGCATTGCGGTTGGTGCGTGATACAAAGCACTTGAACGTCTTGTCCGAGGAGATGAAGCTTTTCGCCGACCTTGCGTCCTGTTTCACCGCCGATATTCGCGTCAATCTCATCGAAAACGAGCGTGGGAATGGCTCCATGACGGGCAAGAATGGAACGCACCGCGAGCATGACACGGGCGATTTCACCCGAGGATGCAATCTCTGCAAGCGGGCGTGCCGCTTCTCCGGGATTAGGTTCAAAACAGAACGTTACAGCGTCACATCCCGAGGCGGTGGCTGCGCACGGATCACAGCGAATGGGGAAATGAGATTGGGCAAACCCAAGTCCGCGAAGCTCCGCGGTAATGGCAGCAGAAAGGCGCGGGATGGCTTCTTTTCTCTGTGCCGAAAGAGATTCGCCCGCAACTGTTAAGGCGCGCTGTGCGGCAACAATTTCTTGTTTGACGCGAAAGATATCGCCACCTGCTGCATGGAGGGTCTCTAATCGCGCTTTGGCATTTTTCCCATATGCAATGACATCCGAAATAGTACTGCCGTATTTTCTGCGGAGACGTTGGATTTGTGACATACGAGTTTCGAGCTGTTCCAACGTATCCGGCGAAGCGTCCATTTGTGAAAGACGGAGCGAAATGCTCTTGGAGAGTTCTTGAAGCTGCATCTGAATACCGGAGAGATCGTTCCCCCAGTCTGACGCCTCAGGAAGAATACGTGCAAGGTCGCGCAACGTTCGCCGGAACTCCATTAGCTGTTCTGAAAGTGAATTTTCGCCATCACTGAAACGATCTATGAGTGCATTCCCAACGGCAAGAATTTCACCGGCATTGGCGATTGCCGTATGGCGTGCGATGAGATCGTCCCCATCGTCCTCCGTTGGATTGATTGCGGTAATCTCTTCAACCTCATAAGTGAGCTTTTCTATTTCCGCCAATCGAGTATCGGGATCACCCATCAATGCCAGCAACCGCGCTTCGGCTTTCTTCAAGTTTGTCCAACAGATATCATATGCAGCCCGCGCCGCTTGAGCTTCCGCATAATGAGTTAAGAGCGTGAGTTGAAATTCGGCATCAAGAAGCGAAAGTTGGTCATTCGGCCCGTGGATATCTGTGAGTAACGGTGCGAGACGGCGCAACAGTGCAGAAGTTGCAGCAGTATCATTGATTCGAATGCGGTTCTGCCCCGAAAGCGTAAACGTCCGCCGAAGAATAAGCTCCGATCCCTCACAGAGCGGAATATCCGCCTCACGTAAAAGCGCGTTTACTTCCTGCGTATCTTGAAACTCATAAATTGCAGTGACCGTAGCTTCTGTTTCATCTGTACGGATAAGGTTACGATCTGCACGTTCGCCTAGAATTAGATGAAGAGCACCCATCAGTACAGACTTGCCGGCGCCAGTCTCTCCCGTAATCACATTGAGACCGGAACCGAATGTAATCGATGCCGATTCGACCACTGCTAAATTTTTAACTGAAAGTCTGCTTAACATTTACAGATAGGATAGCAAATCCACCACCCTTCTATGTGTTGAGTAGAGACTTCCTCAATTGATTGTCAGGGCGAATGCAGCGACGTGAACGTCAGACGGGGAGACGCAAAATCTTAAAAGACGAGACAATCATCGAAGACCTCTCTTGAAGAGATGAACTTGTTCGTAGAGCCAGAGAGAAGTACAAACCTCACTGAGGCGGATCGTCTACCTCACTGAGGTAAGAGGTCAGGGTCAATGAGGTACGGCTCCTACCTCATTGAGGTGCGCGGTCAGACTTTTTGCAATATCGCTTGAAAGTTGGACGGCATATGACTAAAGCACGGGAAAAGAAGGAGTAAGGGGGCGCTCAAAGGTCTCGTACTTACATAAAAGTTATGAACAACTTTCATGTCTTTTAGAACACGTTGTTACCCTCCTCTAATTCTGCGTAAGTATTGTTAGAAATCAAACGGTCTATTTGGAATGAGCCTAGAGGAGAGAGGCGTCTGCGAAGTGTATTTGATGCGTCGCCTTTTAGAGTAGAGGAGCCTTATTTAAGCGACATTCTTTCCGGATTGATTCGACGGTTGACAGTGGCGCGCTTTCGTCTTATCGGTTCACGTTGCATACTGTTTATAGAAGAACGGTTTTCGATGTTGAAAGGTTGCAGTTTTATGGGATTTCCGATAACATTAAGACGATTAGAGCGAGTGTTTTGATGCTTGATTAAGTTAACAAGAGAGTTTTATGGCAAAGCAACGAGAAAAATTAAAAGTCGCAATGGTCGGTGGTGGGAACGACTCTTTTATGGGGCGAATCCATGGTGCTGCGATTCAAGCGAGTGGCTGTTTGGAATTGGTGTGTGGTGCTTTTGGTTCAACGCGTCAGCGGTCGTTTGAATCGGGGAAAAGTTTGGGATTGAGCCCGGAAGTGGTGCATGGGGTTTATCGCGATATGTTTCGGCGAGAGGCTCATATGGCGGAGGCGGATCGCGCCGATTTAGTGTCGGTCATTGCGCCTAATAATATGCACTATCCTGTTACGATGGCAGCTTTTGATGTCGGTTTTCCTGTGTTTTCTGAAAAGCCGATGAGCTGTAATATGGATGAGGCGAAAAACCTTAAACGTCGGATGTTGATGAGTGAAGAGGTTTATACAACGGCGTATGTGTATCCTTTTTATCCGGCGTTGGAGAAGTTGCGCGCATTTGTTGAAGCAGGTGGCATAGGGACGATTCGGCGAATTGATACGAAATATTATCACGGATGGATGGGGCAACGGTTGGAAACGTCGGGGAATCGTTCGGCGGGATGGCGTGTGGATCCGCGGCGATGTGGATCGACGGGAGCATTAACAGATCTTGGTGGCCCGTGTCTGTTTGTGGCTGAATGGGCAAGTGGCATGAAGATTACTGCGCTTTCAGTGGTGGGGCGTCCTGCGGTGGCAGGGCGTATTTTAGAGGACGATGCGACCGTTCTTTTGAAGTTTGAGAACGGGGCATTGGGGATGATTGCCGTGAGTCAGATTGCACTCGGTGAGGCGGAGGGGGTGCAGCTGTCCATTTATGGCGATAAGGGATCGGTGCATTGGAAGCAATCGACAGGGAATTTATGGACGCAAGTAGAGGTGGATGGTACGGCGCACATTGAGACGGTGAAGGGTGCGACGGTTCCCACGGCGGGGACAGGGCGCTTCGGTGAACCTTATGGCGATGATGCGGCGTATGTGGCGGCATTGACCGATGCGTATCGCGAATTTGTGGCGGCGATTTGGGCATCGCGGGAAAAGACGTCGGTGGCGGGGAATCGTTCGGTGACGGTCGATACTGCATTGCGGATTGCAACGTTTAATTCGCTTTCGGCGCGTAACCTTTCGCCTTCGGCAGATCTTGCGATGGAGAAGTGGACGCTGTTTGAGGTTCCCGAAGTGGAGCTTTTAAGTTAATTTATGAATTGTTTAACAATCGGTGCGTTACTTGATTCGGAGTTGCATCTGGAACGTTTTTCCGATGTTTCCAATAATGGATTGCAGCTTGAGAATCGTGGCGAGATTGATTGCATCGTAACGGCGGTGGATGCCTCGCTCGAAACGTTTGAGGCGGCGGTGGCGCAAGGTGCGCAGATGGTGATTGTGCATCACGGTCTTTCGTGGGGAAATAGTCTGGCGCGCATTACGGAGGTGAACTATACGTTGCTTTCGTATGCGATGAAGCACAATCTTGCCGTTTACGCGGCGCATTTGCCACTGGATGCGCATCCTGTTTTAGGGAACAATGCGCAGTTGGCAAAGCTTTTGGGATTGAACGATTTACATCCTTTTATGGCGTATCACGGACAAAAAATCGGCTTTTCCGGGACGCTTTCCGAGCCGTTGTCACGAGAAGCATTTGAAGCGAGAATACGTGAGGCTATTAAACCGGTGCGAATGGAAGTTTTCCCTTATGGCGGTGCGCTTATTACGACGGTGGGGATTTGCTCGGGAGGAGCACCTGAGGGGATTGCAGAAGCGGCACGCGATGGTTTGGATGCGTATGTTTGCGGAGAAGCGAATTTGATGGCGTATCATTTGGCGCGTCATTGTCGACAGAATGGTTATTTTGCAGGACATTATGTGACGGAGCGTTACGGTGTCCTCGCGTTGGCGGATTGGCTTCAGAGCCAAACGCAGTGTCCGGTTCATTTCATTGATTTCAACTTACCGTATTAAGTTTAGTTTGAAGCAGCCGTGGGTATGCAGGTGCGTCTTTAATAAGGTTACAGAGAACAGCTTTTTGTGTGGCGGTTTTCCTACTTATGCTATGCTGTAGCGCTATAGGGAGGTTTTATGAACAACGAATCCGAACCACACGCCATTTACTTGAGCTCTTTCTTCTCGAAAGAGGATATTGTCATTGAACAGATGGTTCATTCGCCCTATAACTTGGTTCACGGGTTAGTGTCGCGGATTGTTAAGAATCATCTCCCTAATACTGAAATTGATCCGATTGTGGATGCGGTATTGCATCGTGAACGTACGTCAGCGACGGTCATTGGGGAAGGCGTTGCACTTCCGCACGCACGAATTGAGAATCTTACGCGTCCGTATCTTGCGGTCGGAATTTATCCTGCAGGGCTTTCATTTGCCGATACGCCGACGCCGGTGCGGCTCATTTTCCTTTTGCTGGTGCCGGAAAGTCAGCCTGCGCGTTATCTTCAGATTTTACGCGCGCTTGCGAATTTGTTGCGAGATCCGGACGCCGTGAATCGGCTGTCTGAAATGTCGGATGTGGAGAGCGTGATGCACTTTTTCCGGCGAAGCGAAATGAAGCTTCCCGAATATATTTGTGCCGGCGATTTGATGAGTACGAGCTATGAGAGTTTGCACCAAGGGGAGGCACTTTCTAAGGCGTTAGATATTTTTATGCTTCAACATAAAGTGGAACTCCCGATTGTTGATAGTGAACGGCATTTATTAGGCGTGATTGATACGCACGCCCTGTTAAGCTGTTTTATCCCGAAGGGAATCCGCAAATTATTCCCCGTATTCCAAGCGAGTCCGACACCGACGATGGAGCCTTTGGCGGTGCGGTTGCGTGCGGCGGAAAAGACAAAAGTTCGCGAAGCGATGAATACGGACTTTTGCGTTTGTAACGTGGAGACCTCGGCGTTGGAAATTGCCGCAGATCTTGCAGAGCGTAATGCCTGTAAATGTTATGTGGTGGATAAGGACAAGCGTCTTGTCGGGGTGATCCCTGTCGCGCAATTGTTCAGTCGCATTCTCAAAGACTAATTTATGGGTGAGTCTTCACATCGCCCAACTGCCGCTAAAGAGTTTTTGCGTTTTAACCGTAATTCTTGGCGGTGGATTCGCTTTTGGGTTCCAGCGGAAGATGAAACGGTGCGGATGGGGCGGTCGGTTCTGATTTGTGCGCTTGTGGGCGTTGCGGTCGGGCTGATGTCGATTTGGTTTTTCACAATGATTGAATGGGTGCGTGCGCTCACGATTGAATCGTTTGGACAGTATGCGCCGCCTTTGGCAGAAGGAGAATTGGCGGTCGCGCATCATCTTGAGATTCGCTATACCTTACTGGATCGTCTATGGCCGGGGCTTGGGGCGGTTTTTGCCGGTTTTATGCGTTTTATTTTACCGGGGCTTGGGGCGTTGCTGGCGTGTCTCATCGCACGGCGGTTTGCGCCTTCCGCCAGTGGTCACGGTACTGATACGGTGATTGCCGCTTATCATCATTCGGCAACGAAGATACCGCCTTCGGTCGCGCCAGTGAAAGTGATTGCGTCATCGTTGGTGATTGGTACGGGAGGGAGCGCAGGGGCGGAAGGACCTATTACGCAGATTGGCGCAGTTTGTGGCACGACGATTGCACGTCTGTTGCACTTGTCCGTCTATGAGCAACGGATTTTGCTTGCCGCAGGAATGGCGGCAGGAATTGGTGCGATTTTCCGTGCACCGATGGCGGGTGCTCTTTTTGCTGCCGAGATTTTGTACCGCGGATTTGACCTTGAGGGCGATGTGCTGATTCCGTCCATGGTGGCTTCAACGATTTCTTATATGACGTATGCGTGTGTCTTTGGTTGGGATCCTGTTTTTAACACGCCACAAGAGTTTTTCGATTCGCCGCTTAAGTTTGCCGCGTATGCTGCGCTTGCCTTTGTGATTGCCGCGGCGGTGCGGTTCAACATTCTTTTCTTCCGTCAGACGGAAATTGTGTTTCACCGGTTAAGAATGCGTGTGTGGTTCAAACCGTTGATCGGCGGCTTGCTTACCGGATTGATTGGGTTGTTCTTTCCACAGATTCTCTCCTCTGGATATGGCTATATTCAGCAGACACTCCAACACAATGATGCGGTGTTGAGTTCGCCTTACTTTGGCTCATACATTATTATTTTGTTGTTTGGATTAGGCATTTTGAAGTCGATTGCTACATCGTTTACCGTTGGGTCGGGCGGTGCGGGCGGTATGCTGGGGCCGGCACTTTTTAGTGGCGCAATGTACGGTGCGAGTGTCGGCGCTTTCTTCGCGTGGTGTTTCCCCGATTGGAATATTTCGATTGCGAACTTTGCAATGGTCGGGATGGCTGGCTATTTGACGGCGGCGGTGCGTACGCCATTAGCGGCAATTCTCATGGTGAGCGAATTTACCGGCAATCACAATTTACTTCTTCCGGCGATGTGGGTTTGTGGGTTCTCATTCCTCTTGACTCCCGGATGGACACTTTATCGAAGCCAAGTTCGTGATCGCGATTCCTCGCCAGTTCACAAGCTTCGCCATGGCTCCTTGTTGCACGACGTCGCCGTGCGCATCAAGCGTAAACCAAAGAAAACCAAAAAATGAACGAAGAGATGACTGACCTCCTGCCGATTGAACTCGGAGATGAAATTCGGACGCGTGTTTTTGAAACTGCGGGCTTTATTCGTCTGACACAATCGTTGACACGTGAAGGAAACGCCTTTCGTATTTCGTTGCGTCCGGTTCGTATTAAAGGCGAAGCTTTTTTCCAGGCGGAAATGACCGAAGGCGGGAAAACGCACGTCCGTAACCTTTCTGAAAGTGCTGCGCGAAAAGGATTGGATGAAATCCTTCATCAAAAGGGACGTCGTGAACTCCACCTTGTAACAGTTGAAGGTGATCTCCATATCCGCGTTACGAAGAAGGGAAAACCGCTCATTGCCCGAGGCCGTCCAAAAGGTGTTGACGCAGGAGGAACGTTGGTGGAGCCGAGTGCGGAGCATGACCATGTGAAGAAACAGCCGCTCACCTCTTTTGATGCAGCCTCTTTGCTGCGTGTGATTGGGTTGTCGGATGAGACGGGGGCGATTAAACCGTCGATGCGCGGCAAGTATGATCAGGTGAATGCGCTTCTTCGTTGTGTTGAAAGTGTTTTGCCGGAAACGCCCGCGGAGAGTTTTTCTATTGTGGACTGCGGTTGCGGTAAAGCGTATTTGACCCTTGCGGTGCATCAATTTTTGGTTTATGCCAAAGGCTACGCAAACGTGAATGTCCTTGGCATTGACCGTAATGCCGGTGTGATTGCGTCTGCGCGTCAAATGGCTTTGGCATTGGGCGTTGGCGATGAAGTTGCGTTTCAAGAGTGTGCGATTGATGCGGCGGTTTTCCAGCCTGCGGTCGATTTGGTTATGAGTTTGCATGCGTGTGATACGGCAACGGATGATGCTTTGATTGCAGCCGTTCGTATTGAGGCGGCGCGTATTCTCTGTGTGCCGTGCTGTCAGCATGAGCTTCATCACGTGTTGTCCGATGGAGGACCGATGCGTGGATTGCTTCGGCATGGTATTTTACGCGAACGGTTGGCGGATCTTTTGACGGACACGTTCCGAGCGCAGGTGCTGCGTCTTTGTGGTTATCGTGCAAAAGTTATGGAGTTTGTTTCGGGAGAAGCGACAGCGCGTAATATTCTGATTCGCGCCGAAAAAGGATTGCGTCCCGGGCTGGGTGAAGCGCAAACGGAATACGATGAGCTGAAAGCTTTTTGGGGCGTCGAGCCTTACATTGGCCGCGCACTGACGCCAATAACGCAAGCGTAGTTTTTGGATAAAAGAGCGGCGACATCGGCGTTGTCCGCTCTTTCTTCTCCAAAATCAAGGGGCTATGGTAGACTATACATTATGAGAAAAGGCTTTTTACTGAAGTCTCTATTGGTTGTCGCTCTCACGGCAAGCCTTTCGGGCTGTTTGTCGGTGGCGGATCAATTGGAACATCAGCAGAAGCAGGTGGCGCGCGGAGCCTATGGAGAAGCTTATACCGAAGCTTCGCAACGTGCAGCTGAAGAGAATGCTGACAGTTGTTTCTGGCAAGGTGAGGCAGGTGCGTTGGCGCTGATGAAAGGTTCCCCTGCGGAGGCCATTCCGGCTTTGGGGGCTGCTGACAATGGCTTCAATGATGTTGAACGCAGATATTACGGTGCGCGCGCGGTGGATACGGCAAAAGCTTTGGCGGTGAATGATTGTGTGTTGCCTTATGCGCCAGAAGGGTTAGACCGCGTATTTACGAATCTTTATAGGGGAATTGCCTACGGTGTTCAACGTCGTCCCGACGCGATGCGAGTGGAACTGAATCGCGCCCGTCAGCGACAATATGAGTGGTTCTGGAAATGTTCGGAGACGATTGCGGATCAAAAGGAGGAAGTCTTGTCTCAGGGGCTTTCTTCCGCTCAAAAGTCGCAAATGGATGAAGTGTATCAAGGCTTTGCTTCGACGAATAACGTTCAGCGGCTGGATGCGCTGCACGTACGTGCGTTGATCGAGGGGACAATTGATGCCCGGCGTAATTTTGGCGCGCTGAAAGGTGTTGGGAATGCGTACGCCGCACATCTGACCGGAGTGGTGCGTTGGTGTGCTCAAGATGCGTCGTTGAATGATTTGGCGATGGCAACGGCGCTTGCACCTGAACAAGAGGTCGTGCGAGCCGATTATCAGGCGTGCCAGCAGGGAAATGTGCCGCAAGGGCGGGTGTGGCTGTATGTCGAAGATGGACTTGCGCCAAAGCGTATTGAACGCCCTTATTCGATTCCGCTTCCTGCACTTTCAGGAACGCATGGTGTTTTCACGGCGAGTTTCAATGTTCCCGCACTGGTGAATCGTGCGGCTGCGAGTGAAGCGTATGCTGTGAATGGATACGCACTACAGCCTTTGACGAACGTGGAAGCGCTTGCGCGCGACCAATTTGATCGAGCCTATCTTACTATTTTAATGCGACAGATTGTGCGAACGTTCCTCAAGGTTGCGGCACAAGAAGGCGGAGCTGCCGCGATTCGAGCCTCGGACAGCGATGCAAGTGAGGCGATTGCACTCTGTTATGAACTCGGTATGATGATTTATGATGTTTCAACGAATGCCGCCGATGTGCGTTGTGCCGATCTGCTTCCCAAAACGGTTTGGATGACGGCACTTCCGCGTCCGAAGAATGGCGTGTTGCAACTGACGCCTCAGGGCGGTGCGCCGGTAACAGTTTCTTTGGTGCCGCAAGGGAATGTTTTGGTTTGGGTGCGCAATCCTGTTCGTGGCGGAAAGATGACGATTCTCGTGGTAGATCTTGATCAAAAGGAAGGGAATTCTAAATGAAACGTATGCTCATGGCTGTTGCTTTTCTTTTCACGCTGGCAACGTTCTTTTGCGGATGCGCTGCAACTGCGAAAGATCCTCGAATTACGTTGGGGCAAGGCGCCGGTGCGATTTGCGTTGAAAAAGTTCGGACGATGCGAGTCGGTGAGTCGCTGAAGATTCAATTGAGCCTTTTGAACCGTACCACCGTTCAGCAGTGTATGGCGTATCGTGTGACGTGGCTAGATGCGGGCGGAATGGCGGTGGGGATTGGAAGTCCGACCGATAGCTGGCGGAGCGTTTCTCTTGCGCCACAAGAGGTGCGGTTTATTTCCGCCGTCGCGCCCAATGCCGATTGCTGTGATTATCGTATTTATATTAAAGGCGACGACTAATGCGTGTCGTTGGCGTCATCAGTCTTTTATTGCTGTGTGCCGGCTGTGCGTCGACAACGCAAACGGTAGACCTTGACCATGATGTCGAGATAACTGTTTCGGTAGATGCCAAAGATATTGATGAAGCGGCGGCAGAATTTTCGGATTCATTGCTTGTCGCACCGCGCTTAGGAGGGACGGAGGAAACGCCTGCCGTTCTCGCTTTGGGGCGTGTGACCAACGATACGTGTCAACATTTAGACGTGGACGTGCTGTTGACGAAGATTGCGCAAGTTCTTATTGCCTCGGATCGGTTTGAAGTCTCCTCTGTGTTTGCCGCACGCGCGGATCAGCGCGATCAGATGGTGACCGATGCGCGTCTTGTTCGTGGCAACGCCGAATTTGAGGCGGCAACAGTTCAACGGCGTGGCACATTGCACGCACCGACACTTTCGCTTTCAGGTAAAATTGTCCAACGTAATGTGCGTCGTGACAATGGCGGTACACGCATTGAATACTTCTTCACATTGAAGGTTACACGCATTTCCGATGGCGTTGTCCTCTGGCAGAAATCGCGCCAGATTGTCAAAGCCGTCGCGAAGGGAATGCCACTCTGGTAAGAAAGGACGCCTCATATGAATAGCACTGTTAAGGTTTTCGGAATACTCACGCTCGCGAGTGCGATGCTGTTGACTTCTGGCTGTATGGATCGCACGCAACTTGTGGATCCGAATGACGATAACGAATTAGTCGCAGGAATCGGGTATAAAGACTTTGAAATGGCTGCAACGGAAGCGGTACAAGCTATTTTTTCGTCACGTAAGGTCGCCGCTCTTACGGCTAATTCCTCCAAGACGTATGTCGTGGCAATCAGTCGCGTGACAGATGAAACGCCGTTGCAGATTGATACCGATTTGCTGACGACGCGAATTAGTGAAGCTTTGGTCAATGACGATCGGTTTGAAGTTTCTTCTGTCTTTGCCGACAAAGCTGACAATCGCGACGAAATGGTTTCTGCGGCACGTCAAGTGCGTGGCAATAGCGAGTTTGATTCCAGCACCATTCAAAAGGCGGGACAACTCAAAGCCCCTGATTTTTCACTCTCGGGGAAAATTATTGCACGCGATGTGCGTCGTGATAATGGCGGACACCAATACGAGTATTATTTCCAACTTTCCCTCGCCAACTTGACGACCGGAACGAAGGTGATGGTGAAGGAAACGAAAGTGATTAAGCGTACCGGCAAGAAAAGCCATACGTGGTAATTGCTTGAGCGTCATCTGTTCGCGATGGGCGGCTCTCGCGCAGAGGCTGCCCGATCCCAGCTTGAATGCAGAGGAGTTTTGAATGCACGATTTGATTATTCTCGGAAGCGGACCTGCCGGTTGTACGGCGGCAATTTATGCCGCGCGTGCTGGATTTGCTCCGCTCGTACTGGAAGGCGTTCAGCCCGGCGGACAACTCACGCAAACGACGGAGATTGAAAACTATCCGGGGTTTGAGCAAGGTGTGAATGGGTACGACCTCGTCACGACGATGCGTCGGCAGGCGGAACATTTCGGCGCAACGTTTGAAATGGACGAATGTACCGGTGCGGACTTTTCGGGCGAAGTGAAGAAGCTTGAAACGCTCGTCAATGGGACGCTTGAAGCCCGTGCCGTTATTCTCGCAACAGGTGCGGCGGCGCGTTATTTGGGGCTTGAGAGTGAGAAGAAGCTCATCGGTCACGGTGTTTCAGGATGTGCCACGTGCGACGGTGCCTTTTTCAAGGGAAAAGACGTTGTTGTCGCTGGAGGAGGGGATACCGCGTGTGAAGATGCCTTGTTCCTTGCGCGTCTTTGCAAGAGCGTGCTCGTGGTTCATCGGCGCGACGCATTCCGTGCCTCTAAAGTGATGGTGGATCGCGTCCTCTCGACGAAAAATATTACCGTCGCATGGAATTCGGTTATTACGGAAATTGCCGATCCTGCCAAAGGTGAAGTGACGGCGGTGACGTTGCGTGATACGCAGAGCGGTGCGGAACGAAGCGTCCCCGTGAATGCCGTTTTTGTTGCGATTGGAAATACGCCGAACACCGCCTTTCTCAAAGGCGTGATTGATTTGGACGCGGCGGGATACATTGCCACAGACGGTGTGCGGACTTCCGTTGCGGGCGTTTTTGCCGCAGGCGATGTGCAAGACCCGAAGTATAAGCAGGCGATTATTGCCGCTGGTGCGGGTGCTGCTGCGGCATTGGAAGCCGAACGCTTCCTGCTCCATTGACGTGACGCAGTGGTTTCCGCTATACTCCTAGGGATTTATTCACACGTTAGACAAGAGGACAGAACTTAAATGTATACCGCATCCGACCTGAGGAAAGGCCTCAAAATTATGTTCGAGGATCAGCCTTGGACAGTGACCGACTTTGATTTTTCGAAGCCCGGCAAAGGACAAGCCATTTATAACTGTAAGCTTCGCAATATGATTAGTGGTTCCGGTAAGAGCTGTTCTTTCCGTTCCAACGATCGTTTTGAAAAGCCCGATCTTGCGCAACTTCCGCTCGTTTTTTCTTATGAGGATGGTGGCGTTTATATTTTCAACGATGTCGATTTTAATGAGATCCGAGTCCCTAAAGATGTTTTAGGCGATAAGACGTACTTTTTAACCGATGGAATTGAAGTCGATGCGCTTCTTTATCAGGATTCTGTGATTGATATTGAACTTCCTTCGTTCGTTGAACGCAAGGTGATTCGGTGCGATCCCGGCGTTCGTGGTAATACTGCCGCCGGTAAGGTGACGAAGCCCGGAACGGTTGAAGGCGGATTTCAGCTTCCTGTGCCGCTCTTTATTGAAGAGGGCGAAACCATTCGTATTGATACGCGCACGGGCGAGTATGCCGATCGCGTGAAAGTTTAACTTAATTTACACTGACAGAGGACACGTCCATGGCCAATAAGGGTATTCCGAATATTGAAGATGTCGCACGCATTCCAGAGGAATTGCTTCCGGTGGTGCGGTGGTGGCAGGATAAAGGTCCCAAGACGCTTGCTTATACGGTAGCGATTCTCCTTCTTTTGGCGATTGCCGTTTACGGGTGGACGCGTCAGACCGGAAATCGCGATGCGGCAATGGTTGCGCTTGCGACGGCGACACAAGCAGAAGAATACGAGAATGCCGCGCTTCGCGGAACGTCCGTTGCGAATGTGGCTCGGCTGGATCTTGCGCGTGCCTATTACAACGCAGGAGACTACGAAGGCGCATTGACGGTCTATGAAACGGCGCGGAAAGAACTTTCAGATCCGGCAATTAAAGATATTGCGGCGATCGGATTGGTTTGCACGCTCGAAGCTTTAGGTCGCTATGATGACGCGATGACGGAGATTGCTGTGCTTGAACCGGCTTTTGCCGCTTCTGCCACGACGCATTATCTTATGAGCGAGTTAATCCTTGCGAAGGCGCGTATCCTTTGTCAAAAAGGAGACAAGGCAGCGGCGATGCTTGCGTTGAAACCGCTCTTAGAGGCGCAGGAGGATGCGGTGCTGGAAAAGTATAAACCGCAAGCCGAACGCACCGCCAAGATGATTGAAGCGTATGTGAAAAAGGATCTTTTCCAAAAGGCCGCCGAGAGCGTTCCTGCAAAAGCTCCTGCCACAACGATTCCTGCGGTTGCACCTGCAAAGTAAGCGTGCATCCGGAAGATTATTAAAGGTCGTCCTTTTGGGGCGACCTTTTTGTATGGAGAAGGTGAAGGTACTGGTAGAAAATCGAGTACTCTTACAAATAAAGGCTCATCGCGAAAGCGATGAGCCTTTATTCTTTGATGCAGCGCGCTTAGATGTTGGAAACACCGGTCTGGGAAAAGATGTACTTGTAGTAATCTTTGTTTTTGAGCTTTCCGGCAGCATCTTCGTCGCAGATGACAATGCAGTCATTGTGATACTGGAGCGCAGAGCAGGGGCACATTGCGGTAATGGAGCCTTCGACAAGACCGACGATGGCGTCCTGTTTTCCCTTACCGAAGGCAAGGAGAACGACTTTCTTCGCATCCATAATAGAGCCAATCCCCATCGTCACCGCTTGCGTGGGAACGTCTTTGATATTGCCGCCAAAGAAGAGGCGTGCATTATCATTGATTGTCTGCTGGGTGAGCACCTGAGAGTGTGTCCGGCACGCGAGGGAACAGCCGGGCTCATTGAAGGCAATGTGTCCATCGGAGCCAATGCCGAGAAGCTGAATGTCAACGCCACCGGCGGCTTTAATGGCGGCTTCATATTCGGCGCATGATTTGGCGATGTCTTTGCCAAGACCGTTGGGTACATGCGTATTCTTTTGGTCAATATCAATGCCGTCGAAGAGTTGCGTCTTCATAAAGTAATGGTAACTCTGCTCATGATCGGGGGCGAGTCCAAGGTATTCGTCAAGGTTGAAGCTTTTGCAGCACTTGAACGAAACGGTTCCAACCTTGCAGGCTTCGATCAGAAGCTTGTACATTTTGACTGGCGTGGATCCTGTAGCAAGTCCGAGTACGGTTTGAGGATTTTGCTTGACCTGATCAATAAAGATAGAGGCGGCGAGTTTACTGCCTTCTTCCGGATTTTGAACGATTGCGATTTTCATGTGATTCCTTTCTTGAGAATTAGTAACGACCGGTGGCTGTCGTGCAGCGTTGAACAATGGCTTGCATCTCCTCGCGGAGATTTTCCATACGTTCTACGAGTTTGAATTGCGAACGGCAACGGTCGAGGTTTTGTTGTGTGTAGTGGATTTTGAAATAGGTGTCGCCTTGGAGATAGTCCGTAAGGAAACGAATACCGACCATAAACGGCAGTAACCACGCGGAAAAGGCAAGTTCCTGCACTTCGGTCGGAACGAGGAAGGTCGCCGTATCAAGGTATCCTGCGACGGCGGCTTCAAACATATGAATGTCGAATTGGACGAGGTCGGTATTGGGCTCTGATTCGTCCGCGGTATTGCACGTGGTGCGGCAGAGGTCGCCGAAATCGTAGAGAGCAAGTCCGGGCATAACCGTATCGAGGTCAACCACCGCAACGCACTGTTTCGTTGTCGGATTAAACAGTGCATTGTTGAGCTTGGTGTCGTTGTGCGTGATACGTTCGGGAATTTGTCCCCGCAGGTAACGCCCTAACAAGTGCGCCACGAGGTGGCGACGTTTGCGGACAAATTCAAGTTCTTCGCGGACTTCTGATACGCGATTGCGTAAATCCACATAGGCGACTTCTTCAAGCGTGGCATAGCGCATCGGCGTGTGGTGGAAATAGGGAATCGTTTCATGAAGTCGTGGCAAAGGAAGATCCGCCACCATATTTTGAAACTGCGCAAACCCGCGTGCCGCCTGATAGACGATATCGGGGTCGCGGACATTATCGTAGCTTTCTGCGTCATCAATGAAATCATACATCCGCCACCATTTGCCATCGAACGTTCGCACGCAATTACGTTGCTCTTTGGTTCGCACGAGATTGAGCGTTCGCACGCCGGGAAAGTCTTTGGCTTTGGACGCAATATGGGAGAGCGTGCGCTCGATGTTATCCATCACCCATTGAGGCTTGCGAAAGACAAAATGGTTGATGCGTTGTAGCGTGTAGTTATATTGCGTTCCTGTGGCATCTTCTGTCGTGACGCGGAACGTGTCATTGATATGCCCGCTTCCGAACGGAGCAATCTTAACGGGGCTGCCGTTAATAGTAAAATAACTAAGAATATCTTCGAGCGCATTTGTGTCCATAGTGCGATCCTTTACGGGATTGAGAATGCCGGAGCCGTTGGAATACGGCTCCGGTAGCGCAGCTTACTCTTCGGTGAGAGCCTTTTGGATGATGGCTTCCATTTGTTCTGCCTGATCTTCCATACTCTGTACCATTTTGAGTTGGGTCCGGCAACGGTCAATGTTGTGCCCCGGGCGTTTGACGTGGAAATAAACATCGCCGGAGAGATAGTCGGTGAGGAACCGAATCCCAATTGTCATCGTGATGAGCCGTGCAGAGAAGGCGAGTTCTTCTTTTTCGCCTTTGACGAGGAATTTCGCTCCACGGCAATATCCGCGTGCAATGCCTTCAAACATTTCCATACGCGAATAAACTTTGGAAAGATCCTGTTCGTCTTCTGCGGCATTGGCGGTAGAGGTACGGCACATATCGCCGAAATCGTACAGCGCAAGTCCCGGCATAACGGTGTCGAGGTCAATGACGCAGATACCTTTTCCTGTTACATCATCCAGCATGACATTATTCAGCTTGGTGTCGTTGTGCGTGATACGTTCGGGAATTTCACCTTTGGCGCAACGGTCAATTAAGCGACTGAACGTATTGGCACGCGCCGCAACAAACTCAATTTCCTTTTTCACATCTTTGGCGCGATTGAAAGCATCGCGTTGAATTGCCGCTTGTAACGCTTCGTAACGCTTGGCGGTGTTGTGAAAGTTCGGGATTGTCTCATGCAAACGCGGCTGCGTAAGGTCGGCAACCATATTTTGGAATCCGGCGAAAGCCTCGCCAACGAGTTCCGCCTGCTGGACGGACTGAATTTGATCATAGGTCTGCGCACCTTCGACGAAGATATACATCCGCCACCAATTGCCATCGACATCATGGTGCACCGGTTCGCCTGCGTGAGTCAAAATCAACGTGAGCGTTCGGCGAGAAATATCGCCATCGCCTGCGGCACGAAGTTTTTCGGCAATATGGCGTGTGACGCGCAGAATGTTCTGTTGCACATTCGCCGGCTGTGTAAAGACATGGTGATTGATTCGTTGAAGGAGGTAGTGCATTTTTGTGCCGCCCACCGAATATTCAATCTTGTACGTATCATTGATATGACCACTGCCATAGGGGCATCCTGTGACGAAATCACCATAGACTTGAAAAACTTCGGAGATGTGTTTCAGTACATCTACAGATGCTTTGCCGAGTTCTGCCATAAAAATACCTTTCAATTACATCCAACAAACAGTACCAGTACTTTACCATACCGCGCACAAAAAGCAAGAAAGCCCTTACGTTGTTTCATCTTTGACGGCGGAACATATTCCGAGAAGTGCGTTGATGAGAAGCCACGGAAGGAGAGCATAACACGTCAACGATTGAAGCGTTTTGACTTGGATCGCTTCTCCTTCAAGAAGCGCATGGAACGGATTCGCCGCAATCAACTGTTCAAAAGGCGCTGCAAGAAAATGTGAAATGAAGATACTGATGCGAGCCCAAAGCGTCGCTGTTTCTTCCATAACACTGGTTCCCGGTGCCAGTGTGGCGGCAGTCATAGCGATGAGGGCAAGCGTTCCCGTGAAGAGGGTAACCGGAAGCGAAAAGTAACATCCGAGCATCGTCCCCAATGCAACTGCCATCGCCAGAACGATAAACAAGATGAGGCAGAACGCGCAGAGATTTGCGAAGGGCGTGATACCGGGAAGGAGAAGCGTAAGGTCGGTTCGCTCACGGAAAAACACACTTGCGGCGTTGGCGGTATCGGTTCGGCGCAAGGTGACCGTCACGGGGAGTTCGGGCTTTATAAAATGTGGTGGAAGCGTCAAGGAAAGCCCCGTGTCACGTAAATTTTCCGGTCTTACCGTATACGTTTCATCTCCGCTGGCGAACGTGAGAATCAATGCCAACGAATCGCGTGCCCCGAGGAAAGGGGCGCCACTGAGGCGGAACGTGCCTCCACACGGAGAGGGCACGTTCGGGCGAAAGCTATAAGTTAATGACGCTTGCGATTGCAACTCCGTGGAGCGTTGCAATAGTTCTTCTTCAACCGCTTGCAGCAATCTTTTTTCGGAGACGTTCTCAGGGACGCGATGAAGCAATCGCAACCGTGCAAGCTCCTGTTGCGCAGACGGCTCCAATGAAGGTAAAACGGGCGAGAGAACAGATCGCCCCTCCGGAAGCGGGCGAAAAAGGAGCATAACAGCGATCCCGAGAACGGCGACCGCAAACGGTGTCAAAGTCCCGATGAAACGTCCCCACCAGAGCGTCCACGCGCGTACAGGCTTCGTCAAGGTGAGTGTCAGACGATGCCGCTCCCGATCGAGGGCATACGCCGAACCGCCTGCCCAAAGTGCCACGACGAGCAGAATGCTCCACACTAGAACAAGCCCATATCCCGTTCGCACCAGTCCGCCTTCATCTGCTCCCGGCAACACGACGAGGCAAAACAGAAGGGCGATGAGCAATGCAACCAAAAGTGGTCCACGCGTTGCGCGCGCCCATCCCAAGCGAAACTCCGCCAAGAGCGCATTCATCGAGCGTCCAACCACGAAAGTCCTCCTGCTGCCTCTAAAGGCGGACGGCGTTGCGTCTGATCGACCGTTTGCAAAAAGAACGCTTCCAGCGTTGTCGTGAGTTCTTTTACCTTACCTTGCGCACGCATAATTCCTTTATCCATAATCAGAATGCGGTCGCAACAATCTTGTACATCGGCGAGAAGGTGCGAACTCATCAGTACGGTGATTGAACGCGCCTTCAATTCCAAAATCAGATCTTTCACTTCGCGTGTGCCGACAGGATCCAATCCCGATGTCGGCTCGTCCAAAATCAGTACGCGCGGCGCATTGATCAGCGCTTGTGCAAGTCCTACACGGCGCGTCATTCCTTTCGAGAACGTTCCCACCTTGCGATCTGCAACCGACGCAATCCCCGTGAGCGTCAAAAGGTCTTGAATCCGTTCCCGCAAAACGTGCCCACCCAGCCCGAATAAGTTCCCGTAATAGGTCAACGTTTCACGCGGTGTCAAGAAAGGGTGTAAATACGTTATCTCCGGCAAATATCCGATAGCCTCATGCGCGAATTGCGACGTGGGCGCCGTTCCCAAGATACGCAGAGAACCTTCATCAGGGCGTAAAAGCCCCAAGAGCAGTTTAATTGTCGTACTCTTGCCCGAACCGTTCGGTCCGAGTAATCCAAAGACCTCGCCTCTATTTACCGAGAACGTAATTCCCTTGACCGCTTCGACCATTGGACGACGCCAAAAATCGCGAAACGTCTTTCGTACATTTTCAATTTCAAGCACCCTAGGACACGTCTCCGAAAGCTCTGACATTACGCTACCTCTCGAGAATTGAGGAGTTGGATTCCCGCCCATAGGAAAAACGCCGTGGCACAAATCGTCTGCGGAAGGAGCAAAAGTAACGTCCTCAACGGTACCTGTCCCCCCTCCGCGAGTGCGTCCAACGGTAAATACGCCGAACCGTTCAAAAAGAGAAACGCACCTCCCGTGAGCGTCACCGAAAGCCCCACCGTCAATCCCGGCTTCCCGCGAACCGCAACCGCCGCCGCAAATGCCGTGACCTGCAAAAGCGCAAATCCGATCGCAAGCAACGCCGTTAAATCACCCCAATGAACCTCCACCCACAGCGTGCGAAGCCCCAAGAAAAGAGCCATCAACAACGTTGCCGAAAGCGCAAATCGACCTTCACGGAAACGGTGATTCAGTGCGGCAAGAATTAACGCCAATGGCAACAGCCCAAGCGAAAAGAAAAGTCCACCCCATCCCTCTCCATAGCTTCCACCCGAATGATACTGCGGAGAATACGCCTCTGCGAGCATCACCGCCGCGCCTTGTAAAACGCCATAAACGACCGCGACGGCACTTAGCCCACAGACAACACCACAGAACCAAAGCCCTCGTGGTAAAGACTTTACAAACGCCGTTGCCGCCGTTCCATCCTCCAACGAACGCGTAATCCGACACGCTCCACCGACAAGCAAAAAGAATCCAAACAGGAACGCCGTTGCCAATCCGCAATCACGCGCCAAACGTCCGTCCTCTGAAAAGCGTTGAAACTGGAAAAGCGGCAACAAGAGCGTCCCTGCTGCGGACGTCAAGAAAAGTAATAATGTCGCAGGATGTTCTAACGTCTCCAACGTAACAATTCGTGCTACCGCTCGCAGTTTTTTTAACATGAGCGCCTATTATAAGGAAAACCAGTCAAAATCGCTACTAGCGGCTACACATTGCGCGACTACCGCCACTCTGGCGCGGTAGTCGCACAATCTACCCATTCTTGTTGTTTACCAATTTTTCTGATTGCGTTCGTTTTGAAGACGCTCAAACTCAAAAGCCTTCGGGTTACAATCGGGATCCAAGAGAGTCACTAGCCCGACGATTCGCTGACCGCGTTCGTCTGTGCGATCGTGAAGAAAATCCTGAGTAAGGAGAGACTTAGCCACGTTCGAATCCGCAATAAAACTCTCATTCCCACCATGATAGGTAGTCAAACGACTAATGGCTTCACGGTTCTGGTCTATAAGATCCTGAGCGGAGAATAAGAGGGCTTTTCCTTTTTTGATGTTGCCCATCTCAGCGGCGGCTCGAGCCCGCGAGAGCATCTCCTGAATTGAGGCTACGGTGTTAGCCACCGTCCCCTTTGTAGTCCTTGCCTCATGGCTCAGGGCCAGGAGGGCTGCGTCACGGGCGTCCGCGAACTCTTGGCGGTCCCTTCCGGTAAGTCTTGAGGCTAAAGAGTCGGAAATTAAAAGGCTAGCCTTAACGCTCACAGCAGAAGTCAATACTCCTGCGACGATTACTACTACAGGTAATTTCAGTTTCATAACTCTGTACTCCTTGTTCGATTGTTCTTTTTAACGTGAAGGGTACGGATTCAAAAACTAAAGGCGTACCCCTATACATACTTTGATTGAGGTACCGTCAAGAACCCACACAGAAATACGAAATAGAGATACGCCAAGCGCAATGCTCGACAATCCAAATCTCGCTTCTGTGTTAAAAATTGACGGTTTTCAATCAAAGCGTATGTGTCAGCTTATCATTGATGATAAGTCTGAATTTATACCTTCTGTTCGCTGCTTTCGCTTATGATCAGAAGATAAAGATCAGTTCCAACGTCCTTTGCAGTTCGTAAGAACATATAGATAGTAGGCGATTCTTATATTAAATGCAAATCGTTGTACGTATGATTCGCCGAACACTTTATTCTGTCTTTAGCAAAGACGGTACCGCCACGTTGATAGAACTCTTTGCAACGGTTCGCTCTCTCATTTTCATTTGGCTTATCGTATGTCATTCTGCATAAGTCCACATCAAGGTACGATTGTAAATATGTACTTATGCAAAATGGCTGTGGCGTGGCTCGGGCGGAAGGCGTTCCAACCTCACTGACCTTGACTGTCTACCTCACTGAGGTGCGAGGTCAGGGTCAATGAGGTACGGCTCTTACCTCATTGAGGTGCGCGCCTCGACCTTTTGGAATATCTCTTGAAAACTGATGATGCTATCACTAAGTTACGGGAAAAGAACGACAAATGTGCAGTCGAAGGGGAGTTTAGAGACGTCAAAGTTATGAAAGCCTTTAGGCGTCTTGCAAGTGCTTGTTAGCATCGTCTAATTTCCTGCATAAGTGCATTAAGAAGTCCCGATGCCTATTTGAAATCGCCCGAGGTGAGCGGCGATATCATTTCAAGCAATTACTCCTTTGTTAGAGGTCTCTGATTGCGCTTCTTCTGTGTCCTTTTCTATTCAGAAGCGTTGGCGAAGAGCGGTGGATGATTTTGTGGATACGAAGGTGGAAGCGAGTCTGTTATAATGAGCAATATGTTTTACAGATGGCAAGTCGTTGTTGGAATTTTATGTGCGGGCGTGGCGAGCGCACAGACGTTACGTGTGCAAATGGCACCGGAATCGATCATGTTGGGCGATCCTTTTCAGATTGAGGTAATGGCGGAGGGGGTCACGTTGGCGAATGTGGACTTTGCTTTTTCGCAAACCGTTCAAAAGGTACAGCAACAATCTAAAAGTATGACGGTCAATGGGCGAATGTCGTCGTCGCTGATTTATACGCTTTTGCCGAGTGAAGTGGGGACGTGTCGATTGATGTCGTTGTCGGCGCAGACGTCGGAGGGAAAGACGTTGTCTTTTTCGGAACATCGGCAGGTAAAGGTTCAGGCGGTGACATTGGATCGGGCGGTGGAGTTGACGTCGAAGGCGACGCCGGAAGAAGTTTTACAAGGCGATGAAGTTTTATTGACACTTTCCTTGCGTGTACCGGCGTTGCAGACGCAAGGTCGTGTGCTTGTGCCTTTTTACGGACAAGATTTTTTTGGACGGCTTCAGGAAAGAACGCCGAACGTTTCTTTTGAATTTGCGACTTCTCCCGATGCCTGTTTGAAACCGCTCTTGGATCGTGTCTCTTCGACGCGTGAAATGGAGGGGACAAATGTGGTGTGGCGTTTCGCAATGAAATATCGTGCAACGAAGGAGGGAGAGATTGTTTTCCCCGCTCCGATAATGCGCGATGAACGTGCGGTGTCGGCGGATGCGGAGGGACGATTGCAGACGGTGCGAAGTGTGGCGGTGGGGCAGCCGTTGAAGGTGCAGGTGCAGGCGCCGCCGAGTGAAGGGCGTCCTCATAATTTCATTGGCGTGATTGCGCACACGTTAGCGGTAAAGGCATCGTTGGATACGCTTCAAGCGAAGATGGGCGATCCGTTGCGATTGACGGTGACGTTTACGACGGATGGAGAGGCGACGAGTATTCGGGCGCCGAAACTTCCAAAGATGTCGGGATTTCGGACGTATGGGGAACCGACACGCGAAACGTTTGAGGGTGGATGTTCGTTGAGTTATAGCGTGCGTCCGATGCGGGCGGGATTACTGGAACTGCCGCCGTTGTCTTTCGGATGGTTTGAGCGTTCATCGCGTACGTATCAGGAGGCGCGGACGGTGGCGGTGCCGGTGAGAGTGTTGCCGTCGGCGCAGTTGGTGCTGTTGGGGGATGATGGCGAACAGGCGTTAACCGAACTTCCGTCGGCGTTGGTGATGAATGGCGGAAGGACTCCGTTGCGGGGAAGCCCTTCTCGTTGGGCGTTGGGCGTATTGATTTTGGGCGGACTTCTGTTGATGGTACGGTTGCTCCTTCGTCCGGTGGCGGCGTTGGGACGGAAGATGATGGCGCCGATTGTACGGCGGCGGCCACGCGTTCGAGCGCAAGCGATTTTGGCGCGGACGAAAGATCCGGCGGAAGCGGCGGCGGCGATTCGTGCGTGGTTGGGGCGGCCTTCGTTGACGCCTTCGGAGTTGCGTGCGCTCTTGCCGGCTGTTCCGGAGGCGGAGCTGTTTGCGAAGGCATATGCGCAAGTCGAGAATGCGGCATATTCGAGTGGTGAGGACGTTCCAGAAGCGCGTGCAACGTTACGTCGATTGCTTCCTCAGATGGAGGCGCGGTAATGAAGCGGAAGCTATTTCTTTTAGCACTGTTGTTGGGTGTATCGATTGGCGTTGCCGCGCCTGATGATTTTGTGCATCGACAGGCGCTTGCGATGGCGACACAAGCGACGACGCCGGAGGACTATGCGAAGGCGGCGAATCTTTTTTTGCGGATGCTTCGGGAGGGAGATCAACGAGAGGTCAACTTTCTCAATGGTGCGTCATGTGCGTTTTTTGCGCGTCGTCCGGCAGTTGCACTGGAGCTGTTGCGTCGCGCGGAACGGTTGTATGGACGGAGTGCGGAAAGTGATCAGACGCTGATGGCGGTATGCGCCTTGATGGGGCGACCGGTGCCACAGTGGCCGCCGCGATTGTCTTTCAGTCTAGGAGAACGTGTTTCGGTGCTGTGCTGGCTGACGGGAATTACGTTGGCTTTGGGTGCGGTGTTGGGGCGGCGGATGAAAGGGTTGACGGGAACGATGGCAGTGGTGACATTGGGCGTTGCGATTGCGGTCGCCGTTTCATTTTCACGCGAATCGTGGGCGACGATTCCTGACGATTTGCCGGAAGTTACGGAGGCGGCGGAATGAAGACGCTCTTTTTGGCAATCTGTTTCTTCGCGGCAGTGGGCAGTGCCGGTATTCAACGGGCGGTATGGGGAACGTTGCCGCCAGCGCCGGTTTATGTCGGGCAAGCGTATGATTTAACGTTGACGATTGAGACGGAGGCGGCAGAAGAAGTTTCTGGAATTCAATTGGAGCAGGGGCTCTCACGTCAGCCAGATGAGTGGTTTTCTGCCAAGAATGAAAAGGGACAACGGGTCTCCACCTTTGTGTGGCATCGCTGTGAAAGTGCGGCGCAACGGATTTCTTTTCCCGCCACTACGTTGATTGCAAATCTGACGACGGCTTCGCAGACGTTCGGCTTTATGCAAACGCTTTCCACCGTGCAAAGGGAACAGAAAATGGACGCGTTCAGTTATGAAGTGCAAGCACTTCCGGCTGAGGCGAAAGGATTGCCCGTGGGCGATTTTGTGATGACGTTGGGAACGGAGCGGACGACCGTAGCGCCCGGTGAGGTGATCGTGATAACGGCAATAGTGGAAGCACGCGGCGGAAATGTGCCGAAAGCGTTGCCCTTTGTTATGGATTCGGAAGGGAAGGGACGCACGTACCCTTTTGTGGAACATTCGCGATCGGCACGAAGCCTTATGGCGCACGCGTACTATGTGGTGCCAGAAGAACGTGGAACGGTGACACTCACCTTGAACGCGATGAACGTTTTTGATGTCACGTCACGCACCGTTCTTTCTGTGATGAGTGCGCCACTGACCTTGAATGTGCAAGAACGTGTAGAAACTGTCACAGAACAGCCTCAAGCGGTAACGGTGGGGGCAGGACAGGGGCTTCCGGTGCGCTTCGCACCTTCGGATCAAGCGCCTCTTTTGGGCGTCTTGGGCGAGGGATGGAAGGCGCTGGAAAGTTCGGGAGACTGGACCCGTGTAATGATTGGAACGCAATCTGGTTGGATACGGACGTTGAAATTAGGAGAGACTCATGCGGTTCGCTGAACCTTTCGGATTATTATTACTGCTGTTGGTGCCTCTCTTGGGGCTGGCGATGCGGATGTGGCAACGGCGTGCCGCGGAGCGGCTCAAACGATTGTCGCGCTATGCGGTGGCGGTGCCGCCGCGCAGTCGGGTGCAAGCGGCGTTGTTATTGTTTGCATTTACATTTTTAATTCTCGCATGGGCGCATCCGCAATGGGGAAAGAAAGCCGAGGAGATTTCATCTCGCGGACGAAACTTGATGCTCGCGGTGGACGTGTCGCGGTCGATGCTTGCCGAGGATGTTTATCCGAATCGCCTAGGACGCGCGAAAGCTGATTTGATTGATTTGGTGGATGAGCTGAAGGGAGATCGGGCAGGACTTTTGGCATTCCGTAAAAAAGCTGTTCTGCTGTGTCCGATGACGACGGACTACGCATATTTGCGTCAAAGTATTGACGCCCTTGCGCCTGATGTCGCGCCAAAAGGGGCGACCGATGTTGCCGATGCGATTGAAAAGTCATTGGCGGCTTTTGAATTGGCGAAGAGTACGCATAATGCCATTGTATTGATTTCGGATGGCGAAGATTTGGCAGGACGTGCTAAAGCTTTGGCTCAGGAAGCGGGGAAGCGGAATATTCCGATTTTCACGATTGGCTTGGGATCGGTCGCCGGTGCCGTTGTCCCCGGCGAGAATCAAACGGTCACGGTATATCAGGGGAACACCGTGAAGTCGTGTTTGACGGAGGCGACACTGCGGGAGATTTCCGAGGCGAGCGGTGGAAGGTATGTCTCTCTGGCGACTGCCGGAACGGCGCAAACGACTTTAGGCGCAGTCTATGCGCGGTATTTAACGAAGTTGGCAGATCAAGAACAGTTGGAACGGATGGAGATGAAACTCGTGGATCGTACGGGGCTTTTTTGTTTGATTGGCGTAAGTTTGGCTTTGATTGCAGGACTTCTTTCGCTGGGACGGATTGGGCGCGTTCTCGTGGTGCTGTTGATTGCGTTGCCTTTGGGGGCGCAGGAACTTGCACGGGACGCACAGGCGGACTATCGCGCCGGAAACTATGTCGAAGCTGCGGCAGGCTATGCTAACGCGCGCGCGAGCGCAGAACCTTCGGAAGCGGCACGCTATGCCTATAATGAAGCGCTTGCATTTTGGAAAGCGGGTGACGTGACGAATGCATTGGCAACGCTTCGGCTTGCGGTCACAGATCGTACGCTGACGGCACGGGCGGCAACGTTGGAAGGAACGCTATTGATGGGGCAGGCTTCCGCAGAGGAAGCGCTTCAAAAACGGCTGGCGTTGCGTGAAGAAGCGATCGTGGCATTTTCGCGCGCCTTACAAGCGGAGCCCTCCGAGGTGGCACAACGTAATCTTTTCCGTGCGAAAGAGGGACTGGAAACGTTACGTCGCGATGCGCATCGTGCCGCAGTGTTGAAGCAGTACGAAGGCAAACCGTTGGGGCAGATGATTCCGGAGGTTTTAACGCATCAACGTGCGTTAATGAAAAGTGTTCCCGAGGTGTTCTCAAGCCCGAATCCGAATGTCCGTATTGATTTGGCAACGCGTCTTGCCAAAGATGTCCGTACGCAGGAAGATCGTTGGATTCCCATTCTTGAACAGTTGCCGACGGTGATTACCAATGAGACGCTTTGCACTGAATTGCAGACACGTACACGGCAAGCGCAAGCGGCGTTGGCAACGGCTGCCAGTCGCTTTGAGGAACTGACTGCCGATACGCGAATATTGGTGGAGGGAGAACCGTTCGCCTATGATTTTTGGAAAACATTTGCTGATCCGCCAGCGTTGAATCGTGAAGCAATCAACGTTCAGACAAATGCGCTCACGTCTTCCGTAAGGTATATGGAAACGCGCGAAGATGAGCCGGAAGTCTTGAACTTAGTGCAACAATTCCGCGCTCTTTTTCCGCAATGGGCGGAAGACCAACTCAAGCAACAAGCGGCAAGCACGAATGAAGTCACGTTTACCGAAGCAGATCGTGATGTGATTGCAAGCACGGCGGAAAAAACTGTTCCGTTGCTTGCGCCACCTGTTTCGGACGAAAATAAACGCAAGGTGATGGAGAACTTGCTGCTGATCCGTCAACATTTGCCGCCGCAGAAGCAAGATTCACAACAGCCGCAAAATCAGAATCAGCAGTCGTCAGATCCTTCTCAGTCGCAGCCGAAAGAGGCACCGCCACAACAGCCGAAAGACGAACCGAAGCGTTCAGAGCAGCCATCGAAAGAACAGCAAGAGGCTTCGCAAAAGAAAGAAGAGTCGCAAGCACTTTTACAAAAGGCTGCCGATCGTGAACGTGAACACGAAGAAGAAAAGCGTCGTCGTGCCGAGCGTTTTCAATTACCGACAGATGAGCGCGACTGGTAATGTGTTGCGGAGTGTTCTCTCAAGATAAGGTGATACAAAAAAGTTCCCTCCGAATGGAGGGAACTTTTTGATGTCCATTGGACGCACGCTTAGTTCGCGCCACGCCCACCAACGCCAGCAGCCGTAGCGGCATTTGCGTGGATGGGGTCGTGCGGACGAAGCTTGCGGACGGCGGCACCGGCACGCCACATTTCGCTGTCACGAAGCTTTGCCAACTTGGCTTCAAGTTTTTTCTTGTAGTCTTTGCCACCGCAATCGCGGATGACAGCCTTGGCTTCAGTCTTGGAGGCGACGGAGTCATACAACGCTTCGAATACCGGCTTGGTCGCCTTCTCGAAGATAGGAGCCCATTTGAGAGCGCCATGTTGTGCCGTTGCGGAGCAGTTGGAGAACATCCAATCCATGCCGTTCTCATCGACGAGGCGGATGAGTGACTGCGTGAGCTCCTCAACACTCTCGTTGAACGCTTCGGACGGGCTGTGACCGTGCTTACGCAACACGTTGTACTGCGCAGAGAGAATGCCTTGGAGGCAACCCATGAGCGTGCCACGTTCGCCGACGAGGTCGGAGGTGACTTCGCGCTCGAAGGTGGTGGGGAAGAGGTAACCGGAACCGACGGCAATACCGAGAGCAATGGTACGATCCAGCGCCTTCTTCGTCGCATCCACAGCGACTGCGTAGGAGGAATTAACTCCGACGCCGGCGAGGAAGTTACGACGCAAACAGGTGCCCGAACCCTTCGGAGCAACCATAATCACGTCAACGCCCTCAGGAGCTTTTACGCCGGTGAGGTCATTGTACTGGTAGCCGAAACCGTGGGAGAAATAGAGCGCTTTGCCTGCGGTCAGATACTTTTTAACTTGCTTCCAAACGGTCTTGACGGACGCGTCAGAGGTCAGCATCATGACAATCGTGCCACGCTTCGCTGCTTCTTCGATTTCAAAAAGCGTCTTACCGGGAACCCAGCCATCCTTAATTGCACGTGCCCAAGAGCTGTTCTTTGCGGTGCTCTTGCGCTGGCCGATGATGACGTTGATACCATTGTCGCGCATATTGAGAGACTGCGCCGGACCTTGGACACCATAGCCCAGAACTGCAACGACTTCGTCCTTGAGTGCCTTCTGAGCTTTTTCCAGAGAGTACTCCTTACGGGTCGTGATGTTTTCTGTGACATCGGCGAATTTAATCTTTGCCATAATGAACCTTCCTTAATCGTTCATCCTTCAATAGGATGAAATCAAGTCGTAGTATAGAACGTTGAGAGGTGTGCCGTCAATTATTTATTCAGCGAAAGCGGACTTTCAGCTTCCGCGTTGGGCTGAATTCCGGAGGGCTTACGTCCACGCGGGCGGCGCATACGACGCGCGTGTGGATTGGGCTTGGGGCGTTGAATTTCTTCGCCCGTCTCGTCTGTAATGACAGGGGTGGCGTCGCTTGCAAGCTGGCTCCATGCGTCAAAGTGCATCGTCTGTGAGGGCGTCAAAAGAGCGAGAACCTTCGCAAACATAAGGGCTTCAGGGAAAATACCATGTCCGGCGAAGCGAACATCTCGTGCACCATTGGCACGTGGAACCATTCCAAACCGCGGCGCAAGTTCGATGACATCGACGGCGGTCATCCATACGGCACGAGGCAATTTATATTTGCGCACAGCCGGTTCTAAAATTTCCTCGGCGACGGTACGGCGTGCATAATGATCGGAAGCTTTTTTCCCTGATGTCTCGAGTTCTTGCGCAACCATCGGCCAATAAAGTGCGGCGAAGGAAACGGCAGATGTCGGATCAAAATCTTTCGCAGCCGTATCAAGCGCATGGAGTGTCGCCCAAAGCGATTTTTGACGATTGCTCCCTTGATCCAGCCATGCGGCAAGAGAGGGAAGGAGCGCATGAAGCAGTCCGTGGGAGTAGGCGAGACGAATGGAACGTTCGGTGGTACCTTTGACAAAAAGGCGTTGAATTTCTTCGCAGAGCCGAGAGATGGAGGCATTGGCAAGCGCCGGAGCATATTTCCGAATGGCACGGGCATCGGCGGAACAAATCTCAAAGTCGAGTTTGGCAGCAAAGCGAACGGCGCGCATCATACGCACTGGATCTTCTTGAAAGCGAATGGCAGGATCACCAATACTCCGAATGACGTGCGCTTTGAGGTCGCGCAATCCATCGACCCAGTCAATGATTGAGAACGTACGAATGTCGTAGAAAAGCCCGTTGACGGTAAAATCTCGACGGCGGGCATCTTCTTCGGGGGTGCCGTAGGTATTATCTTCAAACTGATAAAGTCCGTGTTCGTCGGCAACAGCGGTGGCATCCGGTGTCTTACGGAAGGTTGCCGTTTCGATTACTTTTTTACCAAAGACAATGTGCGCTAAGCGAAAGCGTTTCCCAATGAGAAAACAGTTGCGGAATATTTTTCGGATTTCGGTGGGGCGGGCATCGGTGCCAACGTCAAAGTCTTTTGGGGAACGTCCCAATAGAAGGTCACGTACACTGCCTCCCACGAGATAGGCTTCGTGGTTGAGAGAGGAAAGGCGATAAAGCACTTTGAGGGCATCGGGGTCAATGTCTCTACGGGAAAGGCAGTGATTTTCACGGTTAACGATGATTACGTGTGGCTTACGGCTAAAGAAAAACATGTGTAATAAGTGGGGCGAGAGGTTAGAGAGAAGGGTTTGAAAGCGGTCAGTTACTTACCAAGCATCTTGCTCGGATTTTTTACGGTTACGTTCTTCCTTGACGTTTCGAGTTTTATCACGTGCGGCCTCAAGGCGTGTCTTGTCGTATTTGTCATTGAGTGCCTGAACAATGGCAACGTATTTACCGTTGCCGGGGATTTTCTTCTGGTAGGAAAGTTCATCTTTGATGGCTTTGTCATAGGAACGAATGAGCGCAATTTTCTCTCCTGCCCACATCTCTTTGTATTTGGGGTCGTCGACATTCGGAATGTTGGAGAACGCACCGATGAAAATTTGATTGGAGATAAACAGCGCCCATTCGTTGGTCACCTTTTTAGGATTTCGCGGACCGACAGCATTGGACTTTAGGAGTTTGGAAAGGTCTTGATCGGCTTTAATCTTTTGATCTTCAGAAAGACCTTCATTGGTTTTCACAAATCCGTTACGGAAGGCATCCATAAGCTTAAGGATTTGGCGTGCATTTCCATCGCGGAGTTGTGCCAATCGGAAGGTGACATCGGTATTTCCAATATTGAGAATGAAGGCGGAACGGAGCATCGCTTCTTTTTGTTTCATGCTTGCCGTGGGATAAAAGTCGAGGACAGTCATTGCCATGCGTGTGTCTTCCCAGCTTTTCAGTCCACGATTCATCGCTTCGCAAAGCCCAATATGCCACCGAACGTTATTGCGTAACATTCCGTCTTTACAGTTATCGGCAGTCAATTGTGCGAAGTAGTTGGTTTTACCGACGTCATCAAAGACGGCACCAAAAGGAGAGGGCAAATGCCAACCGACGGTTGAGACTTCGATATTATTGACAGAGTGATTGAGCTGAGTTACGTATTTACCGTCAACAAAAGCATAATTCATAAAGGCACGGTGTCCCGGCTGCCCCATCCCTTGTGCCGGAGTACCAATGGAACGTTGTGCAAATTCCGCCATGGTTGAGAGACGACCGCAAACGCCACCATCATCAAGAATACGCGGGTTCGCACTGTCTTGCCATTCGGCATCGCGATAACGAATTTCAGGTTTCATATAGTCAAACGAGTAGGTGGCGTATCCGGGAACGGATCCTTTGCCTTTATAGAGATTCCAGAAGAAGGTGGATTCATCTAGCGGATCATCTTGCGTGAGCAAAAGCAGAAGCGGCCAAGGTGCAGTTGAGAGCGGGAAAAGTCCTGATTTTTCGGCTCCCTTTTCCTCATATCGCTGAATGCGTAAACAGAGATTCTCGACGAGCGGTCCCATCATCCGCGGAGGATAACGATGTGCGACATGCGCAATGGTGTCCCATGGAAGTTTGCTCGGTTCACCGGAAAGGCGGATTCCTGTTTTCCCGTAGAACTCTTGTTGCGTCATCGCTAGGAGTTCATAAATTTTAGTTTTCTGATTCCGCTTTAACCAATCCGCAGTTTGTTTGGCGTCGTTATTACTTCCTAAATCAAATTGCGCATGAAGATTTTTCATTCGCTGTAAGCGATCGGCTTCATCTTCAAAGATTCGTCCTTCGCCATCTTTCGCGAACGTGCTGACATGCGGAATGGCGACATCATGATTGAGATACCACCCTTGGTGCGTTAGGACGCCTTTTTCAAGTGTTGCTTTGAAGGCCGGATCATAGGCTAAATTGCGCCCCGAAATATTGCCATAACGGTCTTTACTCCCAGCCCCTTTTAGAATGGCACGGTCTTTATTGGCAACAGCAAAGGCAATCAGGAGTTGCTGATATTTTTCAGCGTAGGTAGGACCTACAAGTTTTGCCAACTTAATAAAGTTATGAATAATGTTGGGATTGGGCGGATAGGAGTGTGCAAAGGTCGCATTGAAAACGGCAGGATGTGCATTGAGCCAAATCCATGTTTCTTCATTGAAATGGAGTTCGGGCGCAACCATTTCCATACAGAGATCGTAGTAAGCTTGACGTACTTTCGCATCAAATTGGAAGCCTGAATCAAACAGCGCGGCATCGATCCAGCGCAGTTCTGGTCGCCCCGTTACAGGGATCGGTTCCCGGTAAGCACCGAGGTCTTTCATCTGCGCCAATATTAACGCAGGAAACAGGGACAAGCAAATAAGTATCGTCCAAACTCTCATGATTGAATAGAATAACAGAAGGAGGGGCATTCCGCAAATAGAAGGAGTTGCTTTTGCTCCTTGCCTACAAGCATAAAAGACATCGCGAAGCGTAGCGACGAAGAGGGGACTCTATGGTTTTAAGTGGTGTGATGTTACTGTACGAGTTCTTGCAACGATTCAATGGCACGGACAATCGGTTTGTCTCCACAGCCCGAAGCGGCTTTTTGTTCGTAGTCCAATTCGTCGCGAAACAGCGCTTTATCCGCACTTCCGGTGTCGCGTAAGAATTTGAGCGTAATATCTGAACAGGTGAGGAAAAACCAAGGAGAGAGGTTCACGGAAATCACCGGAACGCCTTGGAAAGAAGGCTCCGGATCTTTGAGGATTTTTGCAATGGCATTCCGTGCCGATTTACATCCTGAGACCGAAACGGGGCGTTTCAATCCGGTGGCAGCATAAGAACGTGCGGCATTTAGCATTTTTATCGTGGATTTGGCATCACCTTGTGAACGATATTCCGCTGCAAGGCGATAGAGAATGTCGCCGTCTAAAGGGTTCTGCCGAAAGGCGGATTCGAGAAGTGCCGTGCGTGCCATTTTCGAGAGACTGAGCAAGTCAATGAGGTTGAGGATCATATGTGCATCTTCATACGCTTGCACGCCTTGATTGAGCGTGGCAGCAAGCCCCAGAAAATAAATGTGCTTGATACTTCCAGAGAGTGGTCGCGAAGGGTCTACCGATTCAACTTTTCGTAAAAGCCACGTTGCTGATGAGCCGGTACCGGTGAATGCGTTATCAGCGCACGACATAAAGTAGGAGTAATTGCCACGTTCCCCCGTATAATAAAATTTGCCATTGGGCGGTGCACCGACGGAGGTCGCCGGAACATTGACGGCATTCATTCCCCACGCCCAACTCTTTCCGCCCTGATCCTTTTTCTTACCATTATAAACGCGGATAAACTTTTTGGGATTCCAATTGCTTTTCGCATATTGAAAGGCAGGGTCATCTTCGGTAATTTCACTGCTTCCATTGGAAGCCGCCTTTTCGCCAAGTCCTAGAGGCGCGACTTGACGATTGGTTACAAAATAGTTGAAGATGAAACTTGTTTCATCAATTTCATCTAAATCGGCAAGATAAAGGAGGATGGGCCAATCGGCTTTTGCCATATTAAATGCAGGGCGATCACTTTTGGGTGGGATGCGTCCATTACGAAAGATTTTCATCAAGACGGCACGTTGCGGCGTAGGGGTGCAGTCGGTGTAAATCGGGAAAAGCTCACCCCAGAGCGCAACATTTGTCCAATTGGGGAATTTCGTCACCATCGGCGGTTCATCGGGCTTTTTACGCGTGATAATATTGATTTCGTGAAGAGGCAAATCCAAGAGATCGGGGATGGTCATTTTGGGGCGTGTCAAGGTCAACGATTGGGGGCCTGCGAGCCATTTGCCTAATCGTTTTTCTTCATCGGTTGCGGGCGGTAGATTTTCTTCATCTTGAAAGACGAATCCGCCACCCATACCTTTTTTTTGTGTAATGAGTTTTTCTAATCGTGCTGGATTCCATTCTTCTCGTCCGCGATCAATGGGGAAGAGTTCGTGACGATAACGAATGGCATACGCCAAGAGAAGTTGCCGCCATTGATCTGCGCGTACAGGACCGAGTGCGAGGCAGAGACGTTGAAAGTTCAGCAGAATGTTGGGATTGAGCGGATAATCGCCGGCAATGACGGCACTTAGAATTTGTGGACGTTGCTTGATCCATTTCCATGTGGCATCATTGATTTTAGTCGGGCCATACTTTTCACGAATAACCGCTTCGGCATAGTTGAAATAAGCTTGCCGTACTTCGGGAGTGAACACATACTCCGTTTTTTTCAACGTTGCGGAGAGCGTTTCCAACGTCTCTTTTGGAGTTGGAACAGTCGCGGTTGCTCCGTTCGTGACGGTCAGCAATGAGAGCGTACAACAAAAAAGTAAAATCCAACGTTTCATATGGTTACCTTATCAAAAAGAGCGAAGCGGGACAATCTTTTTGGAGAACGCTATCGGAAGAGCTCTATATGAAATGCCCCGCCGAAAGGCGGGGCAGGCGCTAACGCTACTTCAATAACGCCGCACGAAGGGCGTCGGCACGATTCGTACGTTCCCATGGAACATCGGAACGCCCGAAGTGTCCATAGTTACATCCGCCGGCATACGACCATCTTTTCGGATGCGTGAGATCCAGATCGCGAATAAGCATCGCCGGTCGGAAGTCAAAGAGTTCGCCTGATTGCAGAAATTCTGCAATCCGCTCTTCGTCTACCTTCCCCGTACCATACGTTGAAACGTTGATACTCATAGGGCGCGCGATACCGATCGCATATGCCACTTGAATTTCGCACTTTGAGGCAAGTCCTGCCGCGACGATATTCTTGGCAACATAACGTGCATAATAGGCGGCACTGCGATCGACCTTGGACGGATCTTTGCCAGAGAACGCACCACCGCCATGAGAACCGACACCGCCATAGGTGTCGACGATAATTTTACGTCCTGTTACGCCTGCATCGCCTGCCGGACCGCCAATAACGAATTTCCCCGTAGGGTTAATCAAATATTCCGTTGCGGAAGTCAACAATCCGGTGGCAGCGAGTTCTTCGCGAATGACCGCTTCAATTGTCGCATGAATACGGGCATTGGGAATATCGCGCGTCTGATGCGAACAGACGACTTTCGTAATCGCTTGCGGTTGACCGTTCTCGTACAGTACCGAGACTTGAGCCTTGGCATCGGGACGGAGAAAGTCAATCGTTCCAGCATGGCGCAATTCGGATAAACGGCGCAAAATGCGATGTGAACAAACTACAGGCAACGGCAAAAACTCGGGCGTTTCATCAGTTGCATAGCCAAACATCATCCCTTGATCGCCGGCACCTTGATCTTCGGGGCGTTCGCGCACAACACCTTGATTGATATCAGGGGATTGCGCATGAAGATTGTTAAGATAGATAAAATCTTGATAACAGAACCCCTCGGTCGGGTCATCATAGCCGATACGACGAATGACATCCTGTACCAAATACTTGGGATTTAACTTCTCAAATCCCTTACAGGTAATTTCGCCAAGATTTACGACAAGATTGGTTCCGCAAGCCGTTTCACAGGCTACGTGAGCGGAATCATCCAATGCCAAGCAGGCATCCAACACGGCATCCGAAATAGCATCGGCGACCTTGTCGGGGTGTCCTTCGGAAACAGATTCCGAAGTGTAGACGTGACGCGTCATTAACTTACTCATAATCTCCTCTGAGAATCCTGAATCTTCCAAAAACAAACGGCAGTGCACGATAGATGCACTGCCAACTTCCTATTCGGAATATTCTGGACGTCTCCATTTTAGCGTGCAATGAACCTAGGTATCCGCGTCCGCAAGCCGGAGAGCTTTCAAATCAACGTGGATACGGCGCAGAGTATATCAAAGGGGCTTCAACCGTACAAGACCATTGAGGTGAAAATGAATCAAAGGTGAAGCTGCCTTTTGTCGTAAGCACAGCTCGGAGCGACTCAGTGGCGAAGCTTCCGCGTATAGAAGAATGGTGCGAAGGATTTTATATCATTTGCCGTCAATAGAAAGATACTTTTGATACTATGTGTGTAGTCTATTTCTGTCTTATTTTATTGGAGGAAATCTTATGAGTGGTATTTTCAAGGCCTATGATATCCGTGGTATTTACGGGAAAGATCTTACAGAGGCTGTCGCGTATGATATTGGACGCGCGTATGTCACTTTCGTAAAACCGAAAAAAGTCATTATTGGACGTGACTGCCGTCCGCATTCGGTTCCTATTTTTCAAGCGTTGGCAAAAGGGATTACGGAGTTGGGCTGCGATGTCGTTGATATCGGTCTTTGCTCAACGCCTATGAATTATTTTGCGAACGGGTCGTTGAAAGCCGATGGTTCCATTATGATTACCGCTTCACACAATCCGGGCGAATGGAATGGATTTAAGCTTTGCCGTGAGAATGCGATCCCAATTTCCGGTGTGACGGGAATTGAAGATGTCGAACGCATTGTGACGAACAAAACGTTTGCACCGCGTGCGACGACGCCGGGAACGATCGTAACGTTGGACATTCTGCCTGCATACACCGCGCATATAAAACCGGTTATGAACTTTGCGCGTCGCCCACGCCTTGCCATTGACTATGGTAACGGGATGGGAATTATGGAAGCAAAGACGTTTGTCCATGCCATTGATCAAACGGCGCTCTACGGCGATATTGATGGACGGTTCCCCAATCATGAAGCGAATCCGCTCCACCATGCGACGTTGGTCGAATTGCAGAAAACCGTTCGTGAAGGCGGATATGATTTCGGTGTGGCGTTTGATGGTGATGCCGATCGTGCCGGATTCATTGATGAGAAAGGGGAGATTATTCCCATGGATCTCATTACGGCATTGATTGCGCAAGATGTCTTGAGCCGTGAAAAGGGCGTGATCTTCTATGACCTTCGTTCAAGCCGAGTGGTCAAAGAAGTGATTGAAGCGAATGGCGGCACTCCAATGCGCAGCCGTGTCGGACATGCCTTTATTAAAGCGCAGATGCGCGAACACAAAGCCATTTTCGCTGGCGAATTGAGCGGGCATTATTATTTCCGTGATAATTACGTGGCAGAGTCTGCCGCTATGGCGGTAATTGCACTGTGCAATATTGTGACGCACGCAAGTCAGCCGTTATCAGCACTGATTAAGCCTTTGCGTAAATATGCGTGCAGCGGCGAAATCAATTCGACGGTGACTTGCGACCCACAGGACATTCTTGCTAAACTCAAATCGCAGTATGCCGATGGGCACGTCTTTGAGCTTGATGGTGTGAGCGTTGAATATCCTACGTGGTGGTTTAACGTTCGTTGCTCAAATACCGAACCGTTGGTACGTTTGAACCTAGAGTCCGATACGCAGGGTGAGATGGAAGCGAAGCGGGATGAACTGCTCGCACTCATTCGGCAGTAAGGGTACGAAAGTGCCTCTCATCACCGGACGCGCTTGCGCCCGGTTTTCTTTTAGGAGAGATAGAAATGGTTAACCAAGAGATCTACACACAGCTGATTGAAAAGTACAAAGCCCATTTTGGCGTTGCCCCGACGGTGGTCGCTTATGCGCCCGGACGGATTGAAGTCCTCGGGAATCATACCGATTACAACGAAGGGTATGTGTTTTCTGCCGCCATTAACTATGGGACGTTTTTTGCCGTTGCTCCGAACACCGAAGGACATCATCGTGTAGTTGCAGGAGATTTAATGCACGAAGTGGTGTTCCCGCTCACGGACGCAAAACCGGTGACGAAAGATACGTGGGCGAACTACGTCATTGGTACGGTTGCCGGACTTTCTAAGATACAGCCATTGCCGAATGGATTAAATGGAATGTTTCTGGGGAATATTCCTTTGGGCGCCGGTCTTTCTTCTTCCGCTGCACTTGAAATGTGTACCGGTAAAGCGGTTTGCCGTCTCTATGGTATTCACGTGGATACGGCAACGCTCGCGAAAATTGGGCAAGCCGCTGAACATCATTACGCTGGTTGCAACTGTGGGCTTTTGGATCAACTGTCCTCGTTGTGCGGTGCGGACGGTAAACTCGTCAAAACGGACTTCCGCACGTTGACGGTGGAAACGGTGGATATCGGATCTGATGTGTGCTTCCTGATGTGTGATCCAAACGCAAAGCACGCGTTGGTCGATGGTGAATATAATGCGCGACGTAAAGCGTGTGAAGCGGCAGTAATTCATTTTGCCCAAAAGCTTTCGCATCCGGTGCGAGCACTCCGTGATGTTACGCTCGCCGAATGGAGCGCGCACAAGGCGGAACTGGATCCGATCGTTGCGAATCGGGCGGCGCATCCGATTGGAGAAGATGAGCGTGTGCTTGAAGGGGCGACGCTTTTGGCTCGTGGAGATGTTACCGCCTTTGGACAGTTGCTTTTCGACTCCCATGAAAGTTCGCGGACGAAGTTCGAGAATAGTTGTAATGAGATTGACCATGTGGTGGCAATCGCGAAATCAACGAAAGGTGTCTTGGGAGCACGTATTTCAGGCGGCGGGTTTGGCGGTTCTGCCGTGGTACTCGTCAATAGCTGCGATGCGGCGCAGGCGGCAAAAACGATTGCGCAGAAGTACGAAGAAGCTTACGGGAAGCCTTGTTCGGTTTCACGGATTCAGCCATCTCAAGGTGCGTCCATTGTTTTCCCTGCCGAAGGATAGGGCAAGGCGAAAATATCAAAAGAGCCGCTCACAATCGTGAGCGGCTCTTTCTTTAGGGTGAGCAAGATCAATCCTCGTGAGGTTCAAAGAGATTGAGTTGGAAATCAACGGTTTCACGTGAAGTTCGGTGCCGGCGTGGAAGCTCGGCGTGGATCGCTTTTTGACTTTCGAGCGCGGTAAGAATTGCGTTGGCGCGATCAATGACCGAAGCGGGAATCCCTGCGAGCCGCGCAACATGAATCCCGTAACTCTTGTCTGCCGCACCGGGAACAATCCGTCGCAAAAAGACGATACTGTCGCCTTGTTCTTTCACCTGTACAGTATAGTTTTTGACGCCTGAAAGCGTCGCGGCGAGTTCGGTCAATTCATGATAATGCGTTGCGAAGAGTGTGCGGGCTTTTCGTTCCGGCGAATTGTGAAGATATTCCACCACACTCCATGCAATCGAAATCCCATCGAACGTACTTGTTCCGCGTCCGATTTCATCAAGGACAATTAACGAACGTGGCGTCGCATTATTCAAAATATTGGCTGCTTCCTGCATCTCCACCATGAATGTCGAACGTCCTCGCGCAAGGTCATCACCTGCACCGACACGTGTAAAGACACGATCCATAATACCCAAACGCATCATTTCGGCAGGAACGTAACTCCCGAGATGCGCCATAATTGCAAGAATGGCAACTTGGCGAATATAGGTTGACTTACCTGCCATGTTGGGACCTGTAATCAAAAGGAATTGACGCGTATCGCCATTCATTTGCGTGTCATTGGGAACGAACCGTTCCGCGCCCGGTTGAAGCTCTACAATGGGGTGTCGTCCTTCGTTGATGACTAAATCTTGAGACGCATTGATTTCGGGACGGCAGTAAGCGAGTGCAAGCGCACGATCAGCAAAACTTTGAAGCACATCCAACGTCGCCACCGCAGTCGCGGTGGATTGAATGGCGTTCATCTGCGCACATACTTTTTCGCGGAGTGTTTGAAATAGACTATATTCAAGCGCGTTAGCTTTGTCTTGCGCACCGAAAATGCGCGTTTCGTATTCTTTAAGCTCGGGCGTAATGAAACGCTCGGCGTTCACGACGGTTTGACGCCGTTCATACGAGGCTGGAACAGAGGACGCTTGCCCCTTCGAGACTTCAATGTAAAATCCAAAGACGCTATTGTGGCGTACGCGTAACGTCCGAATGCCCGTCGCTTCCTGTTGCTGTGCCTGATAGGCGGCAATCCACGAATGCCCATCGCGCGCTGCCGCTCGAAAACCATCTAATTCCGCATGATAGCCTTCGCGAAGAATGCCACCTTCTTTTATTGTGAGCGGCGGGTCATCAACAAGTGCACGAACGAGTTCAGAGGAGAGTTCCGGGCAATCGCATAAGGCATCGCGAAGGTTGACAAGAAGCGGCGAAGTCGTTTGCGCGAGCAATGTCCGTAAGGACGGAACTTGCAAAAGCGAATCAACCAACATTCGCAGATCGCGCCCATTTCCTGAACCATTATTGAGACGAGTCATCACGCGTTCAAAATCGCGTGTCTCGCTTAAATGTGTACGAAGACGCGAAAGCAGTTCGCGATCGGCAATCATTGCTGCGACCGCCTCTTGCCGTTCGGTAATGGCTTCAACCGAACAGAGCGGTGAACGAATCCATGCACGTAAAAGCCGTTTCCCCATCGGCGTTTTCGTACTGTCAAGGACTCCCAGTAACGTTTCTGACTCGGCGCGCCCCGGCGTTGGCAAAAGATCCAAATTACGACATGTACATTCATCTAATATGAGATATTGTCCGCTCCTGCGAACGTCTAGCGAACGGACATGATCGGTATTGCGACGAAGTTCGTGGCGAACATAATGGAGCAATGCCCCTGCCGCTTGAATCCACAACGGATGTTCATTCCCGCAAAAACCTTCCAGCGAATGAACGTGAAGTTGCCGCCGAAGCGTATCAACTGCCTGATCTTCCATATAACGCCATGCTGGCGTTGCGGTAACTACTCCGGTCGTTCGTGTCTCAATGAGCGGTTGGAAAAGCGCTTGCTGTTCATCGGAGAGGAGCGTTTCACTGGGCGCAATCCGGCGCAGAGCTTCAACCAGTGCGGAAAGGCTTTCACACGATTCGACGATACATGCTCCGGTTGAAAGTTCCAAAGCCGAAAGACCGTACATTTCTTTTTTGCCGGCAAAAATGGAGGCGATATAATTGCAAGAACCGGCATCCAGAATAGCGTCTTCAATAATGGTACCGGGCGTGACGATTCGTGTAAGCTCGCGACGAACAATGCCTTTGGCAGTTTTTGGATCTTCGACCTGTTCACAAACGGCGGCCTTTAACCCTGCACGAACAACTTTTGCCAGATACGTATCCAAGGCGTGATACGGGATTCCGCACATGGGGATACCTGCACGGTGCGTGATTGAAATCCCCAAAACGGGAGCCGCACGATTTGCATCCTCAAAAAACATCTCATAAAAGTCTCCCATTCGGAAGAAAAGGATTGTTTCCTCTTCTAATTCTTCCTTTGTACGACGATATTGCCGCATCATGGGAGTTAATTCATTCGTTTCTTTCGCCATAACGGCGTGCATTATACAGGATATCGGCATACTTTTCAGTTTGTTATTCAGTTTAGCCCACTTCTTCAAGGAGGACGAAGTCGCCATCGAATACGTTAAAACTTCTTAACAATAAGAGCGGAGGTCTCGATATAGTTTGAGCGAGTGATGTTAATTTATATTTTAAAGCCTTAGCCCTCATTATTTGTGATAACAAGTCCACGCAAGCATCTATAATTGCAAGAATAAGTCAAAGCCAAAATTCCTAGAAAACCCTCGTATTTCAGTAAATAAGTCAAGGGTAATTCCCGGCTTTTTCACGGTTTTCTGTGTTCTTCACTTGGGGATAGGTCAACGGGATATTGAAAGTAGGGGGTTTATTATTGTGGGAATATTCCATGCTATATTTTCTACTTTAACCTACTCGAAATACGGATTTATTACATATCTTTTTGGGTATGATTTAATATAACCTTCTATTGGTGTAAAATGCAAC
>JAVVWU010000002.1:0-93859 GCA_036651955.1 Kiritimatiellia bacterium | reverse complement strand
ATGACGTTTAAGTTTACGTGGGAAATGGAGGTGAAAAGGGTTCGAGAAACGTTTATGAAGCCTCTTTTTGTTTCTCTCTATATAATGTTATGGTATTATGTCGAACTGTGAATGGTCTGACGCATATAAGAACGCAGAGAGGGTTCGCTCTCGTAGCTGTTATTTGGACACTGGCAATTTTAAGTTTGCTCGTGGCTTCGTTTACTCTTGATGCATATATGGAGGGTAAAGCAGCGACTTATGTTCGGACGCGTCATCAGGCAACGGCACTTATGGATTCGGGGCTTGCTCTTGCGGAAATGTTAATGGAACGGCAGGAGAAGGTCACAGGAGACGAAACGGAAGAAGCGGTTGCAAAGGATCGTTGGATTGCGCCTGCGATTCGTCTCAAACGTGGACAGCGAACGGAGATTTCGCAACGTTTATTTTTTGATGAGGCAGGGAAGTTACAATTTGAAAATGCCGATGTGACGTCTTCAACGAATAATGTTCCTGATGCGGAAATTTGGATTGCCATTGAACCGGAACCGGCACATTGGAATATCAATAAATTGACACGTGCCGGATTGGGCGATAATGCGGATCTCGTTTGGCAACGTATTCTGACGCAAGCAGGTGTTCCCGACGAAGAGCAGAGTGAGCTTGTTGATTCCTTTTATGATTGGGTGGATGATGATCAAATCACAGTTTCGGTGGACGGTGCCGAGAGTGATTATTATGAAGCGCTTACGCCACCTTATACGTGTAAAAATGGTCCGTTGGATACGGTGGGAGAGCTTGCTTATATTAAAGGGTTTAACCGTAATGGTGGTGTGCTACTTAAGGGCGGAGTCTGGAATCCTGAAGAACCAGAAGATCGTCAACTCCACGTCGCCGGAATCGCCTCTCTCTTTTCGACGTATGGCGATGGAAAAATTAACGTGAATGCTGCGCCGCGAGAAGTTCTCCTCACCGTCCCTGCGCTCGAAGATAGCGACGGATTGATTGTGGATACTATTTTAGAAGAACGCGAAGGATTGAATCGCGACTCTCCAGAGGCTTCAGCGAAGGTGCGGCAGATGTCAACGGGTTCAGCGTCTTTGGGTTCGGCAGCAATTAAGGATTACCATTTTGCCGATCTCGCCGATTTCATTGCGCGTATTCCGGGATTGAGTCAAGCCGAGGTCAATAGTTATCTGACGGTTGACGGCAGTGTGTATCGGCTGGAACTTGAGGGACGTGTCGGGCGGATTAAACGGCGTGCAACCGCCATCATTCAGCGTGGTAAGGCTTCAAAGAAAACCACTGGCACAAGCGCTGGAAATAGTTCTATCGTTATTTTACGTTGGCAGGAAGAAACTTAATGAGGCAGCAGAAAAAAACCGTACTCCCCGTCTTTTTACCGACTGTTCAGACATTTGGGACAGTCTATGCGCGATTAGTTTTGCCCGTTGAAGCGTTGGCGAATTTAAGCGATGCGGTGCAACTTCAAGCAGAATCGCTTTCTCCTTTCGATGATGGAGAGGAGTCGGTGAGCTATGAGCTTTTGGGGCAGTCCGAAAGTGAACTCTTTGTCTTTGTCGCCATTGCATCGATTGCGTCGTTGGAAACGCCATGGCACGATTATCTCGTCAAACGTGATGCTGTGGGAAGTTTGCGTTTGGATTTGAGTTCGCTGGGATGGTTGCGCGGGATGAAGGCACGTCGCCCTGCGCTTGAAAAGGGATTGCATTTCGTTGCGCTGCGTACGTCCACTGAACAGCTTGTTGCGTTATTGGAGAATGGTCAACCGTTGGCGTTACGTGCGTTGCCTCCCGAAGCATCGGATGAGGATTTCTTACGTGAGTCGATGTTTGTCCTTACACAATCGGCGATTGCGGGGAATGGTGGGGAGCTCGAATCAATCGTCTGTTTCGCGAAAGATAAGACGGCATGTTCGGCGCTGACAAGTTTATTGGGAACCGAGCCTGAGCTTGACCTCCTTCCGACGGATGAAGCCGCGGAAGCTTTGTTACAGCACGGATTACATTTGCGCGCAGAAAGTGGTGCCACTTTTGACCTCACACCCACCGCGTGGAAGGTCGGCGCAAAACAAGCCAAGGCATTGCATTTGCTAATTGTGGGTGGGATTGCCCTTGCCGCGTTATGGGTGCTTTGCGCAATCGCTCTGTTTATGATGCCGCGCATTTACAAGCACTTAGCCAACACGGCGGAATTACAACTCTCTGCTCACCGCAAGTCATACGAAGAAGTTTTAGAATTACGGGAACGTGTCAATCTGATTGAACGATATCAAGACCGCAGCCATTCCGCGCTCGAAATTCTACGGTTGATTTGTGACGCAAAAAATGAAGGTATGACCTTCCTGTCGCTCACCTATCGGCAAAAACAATCGGTGCGTCTTTCGGGAACAACAGAGGCGACGGCGGATGTTTATGCCTTCAAAGAAAAGCTTCAAAAAGACAACCGTATTGCCGAAGTCAAAATCACGCGTCTCGTGCAAGATAATCGTTCACTCAAGCAACGATTTGATATTGAAATTACGTTCCGCGCGGAGGAGGTCGAATGACAGCCTTAAGTTCTAAAGACCAAAACCTCATCGGTGCTTTTGTCATCGTTTTATTGTTAGGGATTCTCGCCCTATGGTTTCCAAAGGCGCGTGCGTCTTGGCAAGCACAGCGGAAACGTATGGAATCTGCCGAAACGCAACTTGCACGCGAACAGACGATTATCGCTTTGCGTCCGGAAATCTTAAAACAGTATGATGCGCTGTGTGGCAAGATGCCGCTTTTCCCCGAAGGCAAGTCGGTGGATACGTACTGGTTGCCGATTATGGACAACACCGCGCGTTCCAACAATGTGAATATTGCGCAACGTTCTATTGGAGGCGAGGAAACGTTAGGCGAAGTCACCGAATTGACACTCGAATGTCGTGACTGGGAAGGTCGTCTGGATTCGCTCATTTGGTTTCTCTATGATATTGAGACACGACAGGATGCCATGATGGATATCCGCAGTCTCACCATTCGCCCGAGTTCGAAAAAACCAGGATTCCTCCAAGGTACTTTTACGCTTAATTGCGCTTATATGCGCCAATCTTCTCATGAATAAGGATGTCCCCATGAAACACGTTATTCTTTCCATTGCTACACTTTTCCTCTCCACGGGGTTGATTGCGCAAGTCGTCCGCCGTCCACCTTCGATTACAACCAATCGTAATACGCCGGCGAATCCGGCATCTAACAGCTCTTCAACCGAAATCGCGCAACAGCTCGCAAAGGCTGAAAAGGGAAAGTCGGGACGCCCAAAGCTCAAATTCGACAATGCTCCAGTAGAGCTCTTTCTCCAAATTTATGCGCAAGTCACTAAGCGCACACTCCTCTCTTCGCCTGATGTGCCAAAAGTAACGATGAGTCTACGTTCCAACGATGAAGAAAATTGGAGCGATGCGGAATATCTTCAAGCGATTGAAACGCAACTCCAACTCAACGGGATTGGGCTTATTCCTGTCGGGGAACGCTTCGTTCTCGTCGTCCCCTTTAAGACCATCGGGCAACAAGGTATTGAAACCTATCTCGAACTTCCCATTGCAGGGCGTCATCCCGAGGAAGGGAAAATCATCCGCCAAATTCTGACACCTAAAAATATTTCTGCCGAAGAAGCGCAAAAGGCAATTGAAAGTTTTAAGCGTTCTGATGGACAAATCCAATATTTAGAGCGCACCAACTCTCTCCTCATCACCGATACACAAGAAAACGTGAATCGTATGATTGAGATTATCAACTTCATCGACAAGCCCCTTCCTGTCATGGAAGAAGTGCAAGTCCGTGCCATTAAGTACGCCAGAGCAGAAGACATTAAGAAAGCGTTGGAAGAATTTGTCGAAGCTTCACAGAAGCAAGACGACACCAGTAAGAAATCAACGGCTGCACCACGTACAGGAAATTCCATTAGCGGAGGAATGCAACAAGGCTTTTCAAAGTTTCGTGTATTGCCCGGAGCCGTCATTCGTGCCGGAAATAATCAGCAAGAGTTGTCAAACAATGCGCCCTCCATCGCCGATGCCCTTGTCAGCGATGCCGATCGTGGAATGATTCGCGGCAAAGTGCAAATTATGTCCGATACGCGCTCCAATCAACTGATTATTGTGACGCGTCCTGCCAATATGCTCTTTTTTGATCGGATTATTAGCGTCCTTGATATTGAGACGGCACCTGAAATTGCCGTGGAAATCATTCGTTTGAGATATGCTTCTGCCGATACGAAAGACAGCGAAAAAGGCGTTGCCGAATTACTCAATGAGCTTATCGATTCTGCCGGTTCGTCTTCAAAGAACAAAGATTCCGAAGTCAACGGAGTCTCCGCAGGAACCGATGGCAATTTGACCAATAATAATTTTGTACCGTCTCCTGCGGTACAGGCGATTAAAAGTTCCCTTTCGCCTTCTATCAAATCGAAGTTGGGCGAATTGCGTAAAGAGAACATTAAGATCCTTTCCGACAAACGAATTAACGCCGTGATGATTATGGCGTCTCCCGGTGACCTCGCCGCGTTGAAAGAAATTATTGCCTCCATGGACATTCAAGTAGCACAGGTCATGATTGAAACCGTGGTGCTCAACGTTTCACTTGGCAGTGATTTTTCGACAGGCATTGAATGGGTCAAACGTGCGACTGCCAATAGCCGTTACCGCGATGCGATTGGTGGCGGTGGTATGCCGACCGCGGGCGGAAATCCGCTCAATCTTTCATTGGATACTGTTTTAGGAAATATCGCCACCAATGCCGTTAACATGGTGGGGATGAGTGGTGGCGCACAATATTTCGGCACGATCAATAAGCTCAATTTGGACTTCTTGATTAAAGCGACGGAAAGCGATAGCCGTACAAAAGTATTAACCTCTCCCGTCCTTATGACGCAAGACAACAAAGAAGCCACCCTTGAAGCCACTGAACTTGCCTATCTTTATGCAGGTATGAAGTACATGGGTTCATCCTATTCCGGGTCTGATTACCAACCGGATATCAAGCAGGAAGAAGTCGGTCTGACTATTAAAGTCACACCACGTATTAACCCTGACGGCACCGTAGTTCTGACCATTGCAGAAACGTTCCAAGACAACACAAAGACGCAAAACGTTCCGGGCTCTGGTGCAAATGGTGCATCCGCCGATTGGCCTGTCATTACCACCCGTAAGTTAACAGCGGACGTTTCTGTGACTAACGGTCAAACCGTCATCCTTGGCGGTCTCGTCAAGCAGGGAAAGATTGACAAGGAAGGTGGTATTCCTTTCTTGAAAGATATCCCGTATTTTGGTCGTTACCTCTTCGGTTATACCGAGCAAAGCGATGTTCGCGATGAACTCCTCGTATTTCTGACGCCTTATGTCTTTACGTCTCCCGAGAAGGCTCAAGAAGAAGCGAAACGTCGTAAAGATTATCTTAACGCCGCCGGTGTTTGGAATCAAGGCTGGTCCAAGTCTGCACTTGCCGATCCGCTTAACGAAGAAGATAAGTTGTCACGCGATCGCGACAAACGTATCTACAGCGAGAAGCAATACAAAGCACATCAAAAACGCATTGAAGCCGATCTTGACCATGATAAAAAGATTGCTGAACGCCTTGAGAAATCTATTGAGCGGAAAAAAGAAGCACTCAAAGTGGAGCGTACGGCTCTTACAGAGGAACAAGTTAAAGCGCGCGAAGCCGACATTCAAAAAGAGGATGATGTGCACGCAGCATTGCTCTTGGAAATTATGAAAGACTCGACCGAGGAGTAATCACATGCAATTAACAGCAGAACAAATCAAAACCGTAAAAGCGTGGCTCACCAATGGAGCAACGCTTTCGGATGTGCAAAACAATCTTCGCTCCGAGTTCAATCTCCACCCCACCTTTCTCGATGTGCGGATGCTCGTCATGGAAATTGGAGCACCACTCATCGACAAGGTTGCCCAAGTTGATGCCGATGATGTCACAAAGGCGAAACTTACTCCCAAAAAATCAGATGTTCCAACCGCTCCCGCTCCGGCTTCGCCTGCAAGTGGCGTAACAATTACCGTTGACACGCTTCAGCTCAATGGCAATCTCGTTTCGGGAAATGTTATTTTCACAGACGGCGTAAAAGCGCGGTGGTTCTTTGACTCTATGGGACGCTTTGGATTTGAACCGGAACTTCCCGGATACAAACCTACGCCCGAAGATTCTAAACTGTTCCAAACACAGCTCCAGCAGGAACTCTCCACGCGCGGTTATTAAGATGGGCGTACGCCTGACGCGAACGGCACAAGAGGCTCATCTTGTGCCACGCAGTGTAGGCCTCCCTCTTTTATTGTTTATCACAAGAAAGAAATCAGCTTCTGGGAACTGTCGCAGAGGAATTTTGTTGATGACCTTTAGACGTTTTTTCTGTTGGCTTTTTGTCGCGCTTTGCCTTTCCCCACTAGGCGCGGTAGAAGTCTCTTTTATGGGCGGGTATGATCCCGATCAGCCGGAAAGTGCCGTCACACGCCAAATCTTAATGTTGAGCGAAGAACTCCCCTCGCTTCAGCCGGTCAAATGGGGCGGGTTGTGGTTGCCGGGTGCCGGTGGACGTTCTCCATTGTTACTCGCTATGGCAGGTGGAAACGCTCCCGACATTTATCAATGCTGGTTTCATATCATACAAAATGACATTCGTAACGGTTTCCTTTTGCCCCTTGATCGTTGGATTGGTCCCAACGGAAAGCATTGGGACGGATGGTCATGCGTCCCCGAACTATGGCAACGTGTCGCTTCCAACGAAGGGCATATCTATGGGCTTCCATCGGCATCCGTTGCTTACTACGGCATTATTTACCGAAAAGATTTGGTGCGTTCCGCAGGACTTGACCCTGAAAATCCACCACAGACATGGGATGAATTTTGGCGTTGGTGTCAAGCCTTAACGAATCCGCAGGCTTCCGTAGCAGGAGCTTCAATATCACAGGGACAACGTGCCTTTGGCGTTTGCGAAGCACCATGGAATTGGTTGCCATGGATGCAGGCAGCAGGTGGTTCCCCCGTCATACAATCGCGTATCTCACCTTTACGCGGGACACCTTTCATATTCCCCATGGAAGCTACGCACTGCCTCACTCCAGAGGGTGAAAACCTTTCGGATGTCGAACCCACATGGTCTGCCAATTTTGATTCAGCAAACGCAACTGCCGCTGCAAAGTTTTTACAGCGCCTCGCGTGGGCTCCGTGGATTCGTCATCCCAAGACCGGCGCCCCCATTGACCTTACGCCAGAAGCAATCGCTCAAGGCGCTATTTGCGTTTCCCTTCCCGATGGCACTTCTGAAACAATTACCTTCTCTGCCGAAGAAATAATCGAAGGCGTTGTCAGAAAACTTCCACTCAATAATAATCCCGAGAGTTTCATGTTGGGCGAAGTCGCGGCGATGTTCGCAGGTACAGAAGCCATGGAGCGTATTACAGGCGAAGGCGGACTAGATCCCGACCTCATCGGCATTATGCCATTCCCGTCAATCTCAAAGAGTATTCCACGCGTTTTTCAAGCACATCGCCATTACTGGGCAATCAGTGAAGGCGTTTCGCGACGTCCCAAAGAGGAGCAAGATGTTGTTTTTCAATGTCTCGCCCGCCTTGCCTCTCCCTCGCTCAATGATGCACGAATCAAAGAACAAGTCTTGGAAGGAAATGCGCGTTGGTGCCACCCCAATGATCTTCGCCGATTAGGACTTGATGCCTATCTGGATGAAATTCCGCCCACCATTCGCCAACTTTACGCTGAATTAGATGCGGGGATTATCGTGGCACGGACAGAACCGTTTGTAGGCTTTTGGCAAGGTGTCAGCGATCTCATCCAACGTCGTCTGTTAGGAATTATCCTGTCGGATGCTGGACGCACCTTGAATGTTGAAACCACATTGCACGCGATTAACGAAGATGCCAATCGTGGGCTGATGTTTCAAGTAAATGAAACCGAACTTGCCCCCTATCGCCCTGCCGCACATTGGATTTTGGCTGGAATTATTCTCTCCTTTCTCACGTTTCTCTCCGTCAAGACGCGCTCCATCATCAAGGCGCGGAAGCGCCGCAGTACAAAAGCCTCCGAAGGTTCTGGGCGTTCGGGATTTCGAATCGCACTCTTGATGTTACTCCCCGCCCTACTCTCCATAACAATATGGAGTTACCTGCCACTCATTCAAGGTGTCCTTATGGCGTTCCGTGATTATCATATTGTGGGGGAAAGCCCTTGGGTGGGACTGGATAATTTCATTCTCGTAGCAACTGATTTCAGTTTTTGGTGTAGCGTTGGAAGAACCTTCAAATATGTCGCACTTACAATGTTCTTTGGATTCCTTTCACCCATTTTATTGGCGGTAATGTTATCCGAAATCCCCTATGGTAAAGTCTTTTTCCGCACACTCTATTTCCTGCCACATTTGACCTCCATTTTGGTTATTACGCTCTTGTGGCAACTCATGTATGACCCGACTGAAAATGGAATGCTGAACCAATTTCTCGCCACGTTTGGTTTTCCAAATCAAACGTGGTTGCAAGATCCTGCACTTGCAATGGTCTGCTGTGTGCTGCCCGGCGTTTGGGCAGGTGCTGGAATGGCATCTCTTATTTACATTGCCGCCCTTCAAGCACTCCCCGCAGATTATTACGAAGCCGCTGCCATTGATGGTGCCGGTTTCTTCGGACGGTTGCGCCACGTCATGCTTCCACAACTGATGCCACTGATGGTAATCAATTTCGTTGGGGCATTTATCGCCAGTTTTCAAAGTATCGGCAGTATCTTCCTTTTGACCTTTGGCGGTCCAGGCGATGCGACCAATGTGCTGTCGCTTGCCATATGGAAAGAAGCCTATAACAATCTCCGCATGGGATCAGCGACCACGATGGCATGGTTCCTTGGTACAGGACTCATTGGATTTACATATCTTCAATTTCGCATTCTACGGCGCGTCGAATTTCGCCGTGCAGAAACCAACTAGCCACAATTCCATCTATTAGCACCTTCCGCCTCTGAACAAAAGAGCGTTTCGCCCGTGAGGACAAAACGCTCTTTATCATTTATGCGATGCTTGAAACAGATCGCAGCAAACGACTTACTTGCCAAGATCTTGATACATGGCATAAGCCTCGGCTGGCTTCAATCCCTTATGAATAATCGCACTCACTGCACGAATCATTGCCGCAGGATGCTCAGACTGAAAGACGTTGCGTCCCATATCCACGCCCGCCGCGCCATCTTGAATCGCCATGTAAGCGAGTTCCAAAGCTTCGCGCTCAGGAAGTTTCTTACCGCCGGCAATCACAATCGGTACAGGGCAAGAGGAGGTTACCGTTTCAAATCCTTCGGTGTAGTATGTCTTGACGATATTCGCACCGTTTTCAGCGCACATTCTCGTTGCGAGACGAAAATACTTTGCATCACGTGTCATTTGCTTTCCAACCGCCGTCACACCCATCACAGGGATCCCATACTTCTGTCCCATGTCAACCGTGTGGTAAAGGTTTGCCATGGTCTTCGCTTCTGTGAGTTCATCACCAATTGCAACCATAACCGCCATTGCAGAAGCATTGAGGCGAATAGCCTCTTCGGGAGCAATGACGACATTATCATTGAGATTGGTAAGAATCGAAGTGCCAGCATCCGAACGAAGGCAGACAGGAACCGTACTCGTTGCCGGAATAACGGAACGCAAAATGCCACGTGTACACATCAAGCAATCGGCATACTTCAATAACGGAACAATGGAAAGGTCAATGCGTTCGACACCTCCCGTAGGTCCCATAATAAAGCCGTGATCGCAAGCCAACATAAGCGACTTGCCATCTTTCGGATTGAAGATACGCGCGAGGCGGTTCTTCATTCCCCAATCAAGATTAGCGCATCCCTTCAGAGGAAATCCTGTTGTTTTCTGTGGAGTGCCAACGCCAAAAGCCTCGGCTTCCTTAAAGTTATCCATATCAGGCATAAGAAATATTCCTTTCAGTCTTAGTTAAACGCAGCGAAAATAACCGCCATTGAGGCAGATCCCGCATCAATAGCACCAATCGATCGCGCGCCTAAATTTCTGGCGCGCCCAAACTTTGCTTGCATCTGCGCTGTTGCCGCAGATCCGGCTTGCGCCGCCTTGGCTGCCGCCGCAAACATTGCCGCCTCGCCCTCACCTTGAGCCGCAACAAGCGCTTCGGTGGCAGGCTGGAGTGCATCCATCATCGTCTTATCGCCCTTGCGTGCCTTCGTAAGCGAACAGATTTCTTCATAGCCGCCCTCAAACATTTCCGCAAGCTCTTCTGCAGAAAGTTCGGACTTACCCGAAGCAACGGCGTCCGACATCCCTTCGAACCACGCACCATAAAGCGAAGACGTTGATCCGCTGGCTTCGGTTTCAAGACGTTCTGCCATATCGGCAATGCACGTCTTAAAATCGTTTCCCTGTGCATGGACAATTGCCTTTAACGCCGCAACAATCGCCGTGCCATGATCACCATCACCACCCGTAGCGGCGTCCAATTCCGAGAACTGTTTTTCGCCTGCATTGATTGCGATTTGTGCCTTTAACCAAACCGCCTTAAACTGTTCAAGTGTCATATCAAATCCTTTATAAAAGAAACACGAGAATGTAAGACTTCACATACAAACACACGTCCAGTGAAACTCTAAGACGCGGCGATGAACCGTCTTACCATTCCCGTGCAACACGCGACTGCGACTTAACCGTTACAGGTCCAGTAAGGCGTGTTAGCTTTCGCCTTCAACAATGCTTCGCAGGTGGGGCAAACTTTTGCCAGAATCATCTGAAACCCTGCCATTTCCTGCACGGTCAGAAGCTCTGCGGCAACGCCATCCATCAGCGTAACACCCTTCGCAGCAAGCACCTTCGCAGCCGCACGATAGCAAATGAGCATTTCCATCGCGGTCGTTGCGCCCGAACCATTGATAATCAGAAGCGCACGATCTCCCGACTTAATCTTGGTCGCAGTCATCAACCGCTCCACCATGATTTTGGCAGTCTCATCCGCCGTGGCAACTTTCATTACGCCACCGCCACCTTCACCATGTTGCCCCATGCCGATTTCCATTTCGTCATCAGCAAGCGCACCAATTTCAGCACCATTCTGCGGATGCGTTGCGACCTTCAGCGCAACCGAAAGTGTTGCCAAGCCAGCATGGAAAGCATGACCAATCTCGAGCACTTCATCAAGAGACTTGCCCTGCTCTGCGGCAGCGCCCAAAACCTTGATGAGCGGAATACATCCACCCAAACCGCGGCGATCTTCAATATCCGCATCAATGCCGGGAGCAATATCTTCCTGAACAACAATTTCTTTCACGTTGATACCAGCCTTGGAAGCCAAGCGCAACGCCTTGTTGCCAGACATACGGTCACCATTGTGATTCAGCGTGAGCAAGACAATTCCAGCAGGACGATTCAGCAACTCAAGTGCTTCAAAAACCTTGGGTCCTCCGGGAGCCGCAAAAACGTCCCCTGCCACCGCAGCATCCGCCATACCTTCACCGACAAAACCATGCATCGCCGGTTCATGTCCAGTGCCGCCAAACACAACCACAGCGACTTTTTCTGCCGCTTTAGGTGTGGTACGCACAACAATGCGCTCATTGACCAGCTTCACTTTCGACGCATAAGCCGTCGTAAGCCCCTCGAGCATCTCCACGGTGAGATTTGCCGGGTCATTCATGAATTTCTTCATTGCCATGAGAAAACTCCTTACTTACTCTGATAGAGTTCGACAACGATATCGTTATCGTAAATGAAAGCGATATAGGCATTGCCAATATCCATCTTATTCCAAAGGATTGACTTGCCCGCCATGGCCTCGTCAATATTCTCCACATCATAGGCAACGTGAGGCTGTTCCTGAATTGCCGCCGCCATCGGAGAATCGACCTCGAAATAGAGGAATTCGATTGAATACTTATCCTTAGAAGCATCTGTCACCCAGACCTTCAAAGGCTCCATAAAAATCATATCAGGGAGCTTTTCGCCCACAATCATACCGGTATGCATGTACTTCATTGCTATTCCTCCTTAAATACTGTTAGTGAAATTAAAAGGCAACGCCGGGGCAACTGAAACGAAGCCCATTACCATCATGGTACGTGGCATATTCAGAAACCACTGCGCCCTCCGCGCCACCCATCATGAAATGCCATGTCTCATCTTTAGGAAGCGGATGCACTTGACCATCAGCCTCCCACTTTTCGACATGAACGCAATTCAAATGCTTCACCTGACACTTGGCAAGCATTGCCTTTACTTCAGGGAACTTGTCAAGATTCGGCTCTCCGACTTCACTAAATCCATAAACAGAGCCATAGCGCACCTGCCAACTCTCATGCTTGCATTGCTGCGGCTTACCATCGATGACCGTAGGCTTATGGCAATGCTCGGCAATTGACTGACCGGGGAGCAAGAAAATCTCATGTGCGAAATAGCCTTTTTCGAGATTGTTCACCCAAAAAACGCCACCCATACCGAACGTTGCGAAATCGCCCTGTGCGAAATCTACCGCCCACAAAAAGCCCGGCTCATCGGTATAACGGCGATACTGCGGTGCACCCAACTTTTTCATCAACGAAAAATAAGCTTGCTTCCCCTTTTCGGCATCAAACTTACCATTCACATAAAAGTCATCATTGTTCACTTGTTTGATCTCCTTTGCTTCTCCGCACATTGCGGCCTTTTGACAATCCGCGGTTTTCGTGCAACACGCGGTAAATCCAACCATCGAAACCGCAACTGCGGTCATTGCGGTTAAACGCATCAATTTCATCGTATCCATCATGATATTCCTTTCTTAGAATCAGTTACCAAGCCGAATGCCGAACTCAACATTACTTCGCAATTATACAACGCTTTTTACGCCCGTGCAAGCAATGAAACATAATACATTTCTCTGTCACCAACTGTACTGAATTATATGCACCATGCCATCGCCGCGCCTCACTGAGGTAGAGCTCGTACCTCACTGACCCTGACCTCGTACCTCAATGAGGTAGAGGGCTTACCTCAGTGAGGCCGCCGCATCTTCATTACCGTGCCAGACTGTGCCATTCTGCATAAGTATCGTTTCTATTCTGACCTCTTATGTGGACTTATGCAGGATTCGACAGCTCACATTACCGCTGCGCAATCGCTGGTTGAAGCAGGAACAGACGAATGACGTTTGATATACTTCGCGGTATGAATGATGATGTTCAGCTCCCTGAGCCTAAAAGTTTACAATCGGTGATAGGCGCAATGTTATTTGCAGCCGATCACCCATTAACCATTGAGGAGTTGCGCAAATCACTCAAGGCTCAAGGAGAAGTGGCAATGCCCAACTCTTTTGCCGCACAATTCGCCCAGGCGACGTCTCGCCAAATTGGTGAATTTTTAGAGGATATTGCATCGACGCTGAATCATATAGATCTCGGATTGCGTCTTTATGAAGAGGATGGTCGTTTTTCTTTGCGCACAATGCCCGGAACTGGTCCGTGGATCCGCACTTTACTGAAAGTCGAAACAGCGCAACGGCTTTCGCGTGCAGGACTTGAAACGCTCGCCATTATTGCTTATCGTCAACCGATTTCGCGTGCAGAGCTTGAATCTGTTCGCGGTGTTTCTGCCGATCATACGCTTCATGCTTTATTGGAGCTGAATCTTATTCGTGCGATCGGACGGAGTGAACTCCCGGGGCGGCCTTTCCTTTACGGCACAACAGCGACTTTTCTTGAACATTTCGGATTAAAGAACATTCAGGAGCTTTCACTCCCCTTCACGGAGGAGGTTTCGGCTGATTAGCCACCTTTATCTCCATGTTCCTTTTTGTACTGGACGTTGCCGTTACTGCGCGTTCCTTTCACATTTACCTTTTGATCAACTTCCTTCTTATGTTGAAACGCTTTGCGAAGAGGCGCGAATCCGTGCCGTTCCTTTAGCCGCATTGGAGACGCTTTACTGTGGCGGAGGTACGCCTTCGCTCTTGGGTGAAGGCGGATTTGAGGCGTTAATGTCCAGTGGTATTTTCACCTTGCGTGATGATAGTGAATGGACGGTCGAGCTTCATCCTGCCACGGTAACGGAAAGTCTCGTGCGAACGCTTGCTGGACTTGGCGTTAACCGGTTCAGTATCGGCGTTCAAAGTTTTAATGACGAAACGCTCGCGCGTTGCCAACGTCGCCATTCGGTCGCACAGGCATATCGTGCCATTGATATCGCCCGTAAGTTTGTTCCTGATACAGGAATTGACCTGATTGCCGGCTTGCCCGAAGTCTCTCCTAACGAATGGGAGCAAACGATTCGTGCAACGATGGCGCTTGCGCTTCCTCACGTTTCCGTTTACGCGCTTTCAATGGATGCCGGAAGCCTTTGGCATCAAGAGGGACGATTGCCACCGGATGCCGATTGCGTTTGTGACGCGCTTCTATTCGCACAACAGGCATTAGAAACGACCGGATTGCGCCGTTATGAAATGTCCAATTATGCCAAGCCGGGCTTTGAATGTCGTCACAACGTTAACACATGGCACGGCGCTGACTATCTTGGACTGGGACAAGGTGCAGCTTCGCGTAATGGCTTGACTCGTAGAGAGAATGGACATGAGGAAACGCTTTCGATTGAAGCAGATGCACTTGAACGAAGCCTCACGCAATTAAGACTTCAAGAGGGATTCAATCTGGACGCGACGATCGCACGTTTCCCCTGCCTTGCTCCGCGTAAAAAAAGATGGAGCCAACGGCTTGCAGAATTTCAGGCGCAAGGGCTTCTCACTGCGTACCATGCTCCCACCGCAAGAGGCTATGAAGTTTTAGATGCCATGGAACGTGCACTTCTGTGTTAGTGTACAGATATTCTCATAACCGTTTACGAGGTATCAGATGAATCGACGCGCTTTTTTGAAAACATTAGGACTTGGGATTTCGACGTTGGCAATGCCGGGATATGCCTTTGCACGTCCAGCTTCAACTTGCCCTCGTAATATTGTCCTCATCCTTGCCGATGATTTAGGTTGGGGCGATGTCAGCTGTTACGGCTCCACACCGCAATTAACGCCTTTTATTGACGCCTTTGCACAAACGTCGATACGCTTCACCGATGCACATTCTCCTGCCGCCACCTGCACCCCGACGCGCTATGCCATTCTGACAGGACAGTACGCGTGGCGTAAGCCGGGAACGGGAATTGCGCCCGGTGATTCAAAACTTCTGATTGACCGTTCACAGGTCACATTGCCCAAACTGATGCAACAGTCCGGAATGGTTACGGGGGCGATTGGCAAATGGCATCTTGGCATGGGTCCCGGTCCGGGGAAAACAGATTGGAATAAACCGATTCACCCTTCCGCCAACGATGTCGGATTTAATTATACATTTCTGATGGCAGCCACCGCCGATCGTACGCCGTGCGTCTATGTTGAAAATGGAACGGTCGTAGGGCTTGACCCTAGTGACCCTTTAGAGGTTAATTATCAGCATAACTATCAGGGCGAACCTGATGGGAAAAAAGATCGCGCAACGCTCAAAATGGATTGGGATGTCGGGCATAATATGGCGGTCGTCAATGGCATTGGACGTATCGGCTATATGAAAGGAGCGCAAAAGGCTCGTTGGAAAGACGAAGAAATGGCGGACCTTTTCGTTGCGAAAGCGCAAAACTTTATTACCGAAAACAAAGATCGCCCTTTCTTCCTTTATCTTGCGACCAACGATATTCACGTGCCGCGTGTTCCTCATCCTCGCTTTGTAGGAAGCACGCCTTTTGGTTCTCGCGGCGACGCCACACGACAATTTGACGACAGTGTTCGGCGCGTCGTCGAAACGGTTCAACAGCTCGGACTTGAGAACGATACGCTCATTGTCATCACCTCAGACAATGGTCCTATGGTCAATGACGGGTACAAAGATCAAGCCGACGAACGACTCGGCAATCATCTCCCCTCGGGAAATTGGCGCGGACATAAATACACGCCATATGAAGGCGGTCACCGGCTTCCGTTCATTGTTCACTGGAAAGGTGTCACGCCCGAAAATACGTTCTGCCCCGCGCTTTTCTCTTTGGTCGATTTAGGGCGTACATTTGCAATGCTTCGGAATGCGCCTCCTGCTCCCAATACACTCCCCGACTCTTTTGACCAACGTGCGCTCTTTTTCAATCCGCAAGCAGCTTCTGCGCGTACATCACTCATTTGCCAAGATGGACAGCTCAGTTTTCGTGAAGGATCGTGGAAGTACATTGTTCCGGCATCTGCCGGTAATAACGCCACCGAAAAAACGCCGCTGCTCAAAGGGCAGCTCTACGACCTTGCCACGGATCCCGCTGAAAAGCACAACCGTATCGCCGACGATCCGTCGCGTGCGAAAGCATTATTTGAAAAACTCCTTGCCGCAATCAAAGCAGGGAAAACCTTTCAGGAGAAATAACGTGCAACTGCGACTTGCTTCGCGCTCACCACGACGTAAAGCCATTCTCGAAGGCCTCGGTCTTTCATTTGAGATCTCATTGCCCACGTGCCAAGAAGTCATGCGCCCCGGCGACCCTGCGGGAACGGTGGGAAGCAATGCCCGCTTCAAATGGCTTTCAGTAAAAGCGCGTCATCCGCAAGATCTCATTCTTGCCGCCGATACCGTTGTCGCCTTTAACGGTCGCGTCCTTGGTAAACCGTCGTCCGCAGAAGAAGCACAAGAATGGCTTCTTTCCTACGCGGGGAAAAGTCAAACGGTCTATACTGCGATTGCGATCAATCTACCGGAACGCCACGAACCGGTTTTGCGAATTGAAGCAACGAGTTTAACCTTCGCCGATTATGGGCTTGCTGTCGTTCAAGATTATTTGGATCGTGTACAGCCATGGGATCGCGCCGGTGCCTATGACATCAATGAATATGGTGAAATGCTCATCGCCTCCCGTATCGGCTCCTACTCCAATGTCATGGGACTTCCGCAAGGTGTTCTGCGCGATTGGCTACGGGCGCATTCTATTTTGCCTTAATGCGCGATACGCCGTCTTCATTCCGCCAGTCTAATGTGTTAAAATCACGCCATGAACGAAAAACTTCCTCAGCACCCTCAACGGAGGGCAGCACGTCCCACCAAAAAGGGACTTGTTCAACCGTCCGCTCCCTCTCCTGTGCAAAGCGCACAAACGTCTTTTACGCCGACCCCAATGCCTTCATCGAAGCCGAAACCGCAAAAGGTTCAAACGGCAACGGTCGCCGCCACAGAGAAAGTTCCAGCAGCGGAAAAGCCCTCTCCTGTATCTGCCAACGCAATGCCGCATCCGTCAACCGCGTGCGGTCCGCAGACAAAAGAGCTGACACTCTTAGGTGCAAAAGCCACGGCATACAGCGATCGCTATACGCCGGCAATTCTTGAAACCTTTGAGAACCAACACAAAGAAAATGATTATTGGGTCAAGTTCAATTGCCCTGAATTTACCTCTTTATGCCCGATTACAGGGCAACCTGATTTTGCGACGTTGTATATTTCTTACATTCCCGACAAACGGATGGTGGAGAGTAAATCGCTTAAGCTGTACCTCTTCGGCTTTCGTAACCACGGCGCCTTTCATGAAGATTGCGTGAACATCATTTTGGAAGATCTCATCAAACTTATGGCGCCGCGTTATATTGAAATCTGCGGAAAGTTTTTACCGCGCGGTGGCATTTCAATTGACCCGTTCGCCAATTACGGTCGCCCCACAACGCACTGGGAAGAGTTCGCACGGCAACGCTTACTCATGCACGATCTTTGCCCTGAACGTGTTGACAACCGTTAACTGCCCCTCTCTTAAGGAAACAAGATATGTCCGCGCCTCTTCTTGTTATTTTTTCCGGTGGACAAGATTCCACGACCTGCCTAATGAAAGCCATTGCTGAACGGGGAGCGGAAAACGTTCATACCGTTACATTCGATTACGGGCAACGCCACGTTCTTGAAGTGAAGCTCGCACAAGAGATTGCCGAAGAGCAGCACATTGCCTCCCATAAAGTCATCACGGTAGACTGGTACAAAAAGATTACTCACAACGCCCTCTTGGATACGACGGAAGCCATCCAACGTGTCCCCGATACACCGTTCCCCAATACGTTTGTCGAAGGCCGCAATGCGCTTTTCCTCCTCACGGCAGCAATCTATGCCAAAAGTAAAGGAATCTTGGAACTGATGATTGGCGTTGGTGATGCCGACTACAGTGGTTATCCCGATTGTCGTGAAGCGTTCGTCAAATCAATGAACCAAACGCTCAACCTCGCAATGGACTGCACCTTCATCATTCATGCGCCACTTCAACATTTAACGAAAGCGCAAACGTGGGCACTCGCCGATCAGCTAGGCTGCTTTGATTATATTCGCACGCGAACGCTGACCTGTTACGAAGGCATCCGCGGTGTGGGATGTGGACAATGCCCCGCCTGTAAACTTCGCGCCAAAGGATTGGCGGAATATTTGGCATCTCAATCATGAGACACACACTTTTTCTTTTCTTACTTTTCATCGGCGCGACGCTTTTCGCGACCGATCTCACCTTTCGCCGTGCGCAACCGTCCTTAAACACAATGGATCCTGCCATTGGAAGTGACACGAGTGTAAATGGTGCCATGTCACTCATTTTCGAACCGCTCTTGGCATATGACTACGATGCGCGGCCTTACAAGTTGATTCCAGCCGCCGCCGAAGCATTGCCGGAAATCAGTGAAGATGGGCGCATCTATCACTTCCGTTTACGCGAAGCCTATTATGCCGACGACCGCTGTTTTAAGGGCGTTCGCCGCCGCGTGAAAGCGCAAGATTTCGTTTGTGGCTGGAAACGACTTGCCGACCGTAAAATCGGCGGTTCGGGCGAATGGCTCGTTGACAATATTAAAGGTATGCACGCATTTTCAGAAGCTTCTTCACTGGAAACGCCCACCGATTACACGCAAGAAGTTGAAGGGATTCGTGCGCTTGATGATCAAACGCTCCGAATTGAACTCGTACGCCCAAGCAATCAATTCGCATGGTTTCTAACAATGGCGTATATGTCCCCTATCCCCGCTGAAGCCGTCGCGTACTATGGACAAACGGCACTCTCCGAACATCCGATTGGAGCCGGCGCCTATCGCCTCAAAAGTTGGTGGCGAAACTACGAAATGATATTTGAACGCAACCGCGAATGGTGGGGGTGGAAGAATGTTGATTTTGCATCCGAATGCGTTCCCTTTGAAGAAATTCGCTATTTCTGTGTGCGCGATGCCTCGACGCAATGGCTCATGCTCTTAACAGGGCAACTGGACTTCCTCGAACAAATTGATCGCAACAATATGGACATCGCCATTGATCCGGAGATGGGGCTAAGTCCAGAGCTTCAACGTCGCGGGATTCGTCTCTTCATTTCGCCCACCTTGAAAGTGTATTACATTGGGTTCAATATGGAAGACCCGCTCCTTGGCACGAACAAATATTTACGGCAAGCCATCAATGCCGCTTTCGACACCGTGCGTTGGACCGCATTCTATCGCAATCGCGTCAAAGCATTGAAAACGCCTGCGCCACCGCATTTACTCGATGCGACACAAGAAGCATTCCCCTACGCCTTCAATCTGGAACAAGCGCGCGACCTGATGACAAAAGCCGGATACAGCGGCGGATTAAATCCGGCAACAGGTAAACGGCTCATCCTCACAATCGATGTGGGGAATGCGACACAAGATACGCGAGAATCGATGGAACTGCTTGCGGCGTTTCTTGATCGAATCGGCATTGACCTTCAAATCTCCGTCAATACATGGCAAGCGCACCTTGATAAAATTCGCAATCGCAAGTCACAAATGTTCCTCATGGGATGGGTCGGAGACTATCCCGATCTTGAAACATTTATGCAGCTTTTCATCTCCCGTAATCAATCGCCGGGACCGAATCGCGTCAACTACATCAATGCGAAAGTTGACCAACTCTATGACCGTGCAATTGTCTCTCACGATGCCGCGGAGATCACACGCTGCTGGAAAACGGTACAAGAAATCGTGCGCGAAGATTGCCCTTGGCTTTTCCTTCATTACGCGCTTGATTTTTCCCTTGTGAATGAACGCGTACTCAATTACCGCCCGCATGATTTCCCCTACGGCTCGGAAAAATACTATCGCGTACGGCGCACCGCACGCCCAAAGTAGGCGTCATCAAAGCGGCACACGCCACGATTGTGCCGCTTCAAGTGCAATACATTCCGGCGAACCTCCCCACCGGAGCCATCAGTAAATATGTAAGCAGACTATTCATCGGAACATACTACACAATATTTGCTTCGCATTTGCACGCATTTCGCATGCCACAATCGAACATTTCAACGATCAAAATCAAGCGCTTCTACGTCATCCTGCAATTGATATTGGTTATCTTGCCATAATAGCGCACTGATTTCATCCTTATTAGCCATCATATTCCAGCAAAAAAGCTAGGATTCAGATCATCTTTTGCCTCAAAAACGGCAAATCGATAAGTTCCTCTCAAATAGTCCAGCACGCTATGATATCCGCCTATTCGTCAAAATCGGTACATTGGTAATGCGCGGAATGGCGAAAACAGACACAGGGGAACGGTTATGTTAGACTGTAAGCCATTTTTCTCCATTAAGGAAAGGGTGAGGGTATGGACCAACCTAATACTGAACGTTTTTCTCCCAATGCCGCACGCGTGATGCGTCAAGCCCAAATTGAAGCACGATCCATGAATCATGACCATGTAGGTACTGAGCATTTAATGCTGGGATGTATTGCTGTAGAGGAATGTGCTGCTTCCAAAATTCTAAAGTCTTTGAATACGTCTACGGAAGATTTACGTATCCGCATTGAAGCTCAAACGTCAAATGGCGGAGTTGTTGCTGAAAATCAGCCGGGGCAGTTGCCATGGTCGCAACGTGCGTTAAAAGTTTACGACATGGCGCTTCTCGTCGCAGAGTCACGCGGGTGCAAGCTTGTCAATAGCGCCTGTTTACTCTTTGCGATCGTTTCGGAAGGTGAAGGATTGGGTGCGTTGATTCTTTTGCAGTTGGGCATTACGACGGATCGACTTGAACAATTCATGCCTCAGACCGATGCGACCGATGTCGCACACAAACCTTTTACGTCACCGACGGACGGAATACCGAAGGCGGAATTCCCTTCTCCGCCGCAAGGCGCCGCACAGCCGCTCCCCGAGGGAAAGTCTCCGACACCGGCACTGGACACCTTTGGACGCGATCTGACGATTTTAGCGACAAAGGGAAAGCTTGATCCTGTCATTGGACGAAGTGGTGAACTGCATCGCCTTATTCAAATTCTTTGTCGCCGCAGTAAAAATAATGCCGTTTTGATTGGCGAAGCGGGCGTTGGTAAAACAGCTGTGGTTGAAGGTCTTGCCCAAGCAATCATCGCAGGAGAAGTTCCCGAGAGTATGCTTGGCAAACATCTCATCTCGTTGGATATGGCACTGCTCGTTGCCGGGACACAGTATCGAGGACAATTTGAAGAGCGGCTGAAACGTGTCATTGATGAAGTCGCACGAAGCGGGAAAGTCATTCTCTTTTTAGATGAGCTTCATACCATTGTCGGTGCCGGCGGAAGTGAAGGTGCAATGGATGCAGCCAACATTATCAAGCCAGCCCTTGCACGTGGCGAATTGCAATGTATCGGCGCCACGACATTGGACGAATACCGTAAGGGAATCGAAAAAGACGCGGCGCTTGAGCGTCGCTTCCAAACGATTATGGTGGAAGAGCCAACGGTCGATCAAGCAATTGAGATTCTCAAGGGAATTGCGCCGCGATACGAAGCACATCACGGCGTACACTATACGCCCGCTGCGCTCGAAGCTGCTGCACGTCTGACGGCACGTTATCAATCGGCGCGTCAACTTCCGGATAAGGCGATTGACGCCATTGATGAAACCGGTTCTCAACTTCGACTTTCAGCGGCGATGCGTCCTCCAGCCTTGCGAAAACTTGAGAATGAAGTCAAAAGTTTACGCAAAGAAAAAGAAGCGGCAATTGCCAAAGACAATTATGACCATGCGGCAAAACTGCGTACGAAAGAGACGGCAAAGGCTGAAATCTTCGAGAAGAAACTGCTTCAATGGCAGTCGCAACAGCGAGCACAACCAATTACCGTTGATTCAGATGCCATCGCACAAACGATTGCCGACATGACAGGTGTACCGGTCTATCAAATGACCGAGGGCGATCGTCGTCGTGTCGCAGGACTTGAAGCGGAATTGGAAGAAAAGGTCATTGGTCAACATACCGCCGTTGCGGCAGTATCACGAGCGATTCGTCGCGCACGCGCCGGGATGAAAGATCCGGTGCGCCCGATCGGTTCGTTTCTTTTCTTGGGGCCCAGTGGCGTTGGTAAAACGCTGCTCGCAAAAGAACTTGCCCGTTCCATTTTTGGCGATGCAAAAGCACTCATTCAACTTGATATGTCCGAGTATATGGAGAAGCATACGGTGAGTCGCCTTGTCGGATCGCCTCCCGGATATGTGGGACATGAAGAAGGCGGACAGCTCACGGAAAAAGTCCGGCGGCGTCCTTATTCGGTTGTTCTCTTTGATGAAATCGAAAAGGCACATCCGGATATCACGAATATGCTGTTACAGATCTTTGAAGAAGGGTGCCTGACTGATGGTTTGGGGCGTCATGTGGATTTTCGTAACACGATTATCATTCTGACCTCAAATATTGGCTGCAACTTTGCCGCGGAAGCTCCAACGGTCGGATTTATGCCCGGGGAAGATTCCAAAGGCGTCCTCATGGCACATGATGCACTGACGAAAAAGATTACGGCAGAAGTCAAGAAAACGCTCAAGCCGGAACTGCTCAATCGATTCGATGAAATGATTGTCTTTCATGCGCTTGATCGTACGTCGATTGAGAGCATTTTACGATTGGAGCTTGCAACGGTTCGCAAGCGCTTGGCTTCCGCCGGTGTACACTTTGAATTGGATGATTCCGCCATGACACTGCTTGCGGATGAAGGATGCCGTCCCGAGCAAGGTGCGCGTCCGCTTCGCCGTGCGATTGAACGTCTTGTCGAAGATCCGCTTGCTGATTTTATTCTTCGTGACGGGACGATTAAGGGACTCATTACTTTGACCGCTGACGCAGAGAAGAAAAACCTTGTTGTCAGTCTCAAAGTACTCCCCGTACCGCAGAAAAAAGTAACGCGGAAGTCTCCGCCACGGACGCGTTCCTCCGCACGGAAAACGCAAACGATTTAACTCCCGTTTAGAACGCCGCTTCGCCGTCTTTTGTGAACGTGTATCGCTGCATACAGACGTAAATTATTTTACTCTCTATTGGCAATGCTTGCGGGAGCGCGTGTTCTTTGGGATACTTGCTGAGAAAGAAAGGGATAGATTATGGTTAAGATTTTAATGAAGACCAATAAGGGTGACGTCACACTCGCACTTGATGAGAGTTCTGCACCGTTAACCGTCGCGAATTTTCTGAAATATATGGAGGAAGGCTTCTACGATGGCACCATTTTCCATCGTGTGATTCCCGGATTCATGGTACAAGGCGGTGGTTTCACTGCTGAAATGAAGCAGAAAGCCACCCATGCTGCGCTCCAAAACGAAGCGAATAATGGGCTTAAAAACGAAAAGTACACGTTGGCAATGGCGCGTACGCCTGCGATTCATTCGGCAACGGCACAGTTTTTTATCAATACGGCAGACAATGCTTTTCTCAACTTCCGTGCGCCCAATCCGACCGGCTACGGATATGCCGTCTTTGGACGTGTAACGGATGGATTTGAAATTGTGGATGCCATTGAACAGGTTCCGACCGGAATCTCCGGAGACTTTCAAGATGTGCCACTCACGACGGTTGTTATTGAATCCGTCAGGCGTGTGCAATGAAACTCCGCTGGATTACAGCCGTCCTTCTGCTAATCGTCGGCTGTACGGTGGGACCTGATTATAAACCGCCGGTAGCACCTGAGATACGTGCTCCGCTTTTCGTGGGCGGATCAATTACGACCACCGACTCTCTCGCGTTTTGGTGGCGTAATTTCGATGACCCTCTATTGACGGAGTTTGTTGAACAAGGTCTTGCGACTTCGCCTACGGTTGAAGCGGCGATTGCACGGTTACGCGCGGCACGTGCGTTGCGAGAAGGTGTAGAGGGAAGCTATTGGCCACAATTCTCTGCCGACGGGAGTTACCGTTGGTCGCGCGATTGGGGCAATTCCCAATCGACGAAAAAATGGAATGAAACGTTAAACACCTCGGCGGATGCCCGATGGGAAATCGACCTTTTCGGAAGTGTACGCAGAAGCGTTGAGCAAGCGGAAGCAGAGGAGCGAAAGCTCGCTTATACGTTACAAGATGTACGCGTTTCGCTTGCCGCAGAAATCGCTCGCACCTATGTGATGGTGCGTCAGTATCAGGCGCAAGTCACCCTTGTTCAAACCAGTATTCTGTTACAAGAACGAAACGCCGAGATGGCGCGGCAACGGTACACCGCTCAAACGTCCACACGTTACGATCTTGCGACTGCAATTGCCCAACTCGCACGTATCCGCGCTTCGCTTCCTGCGTTACGGCAATCGCTCACGGAAGCGATGCTCAAACTCGACTGGCTCACCGGACAAGTCCCCTATGCCACGCAACAGCGCATCTCCGAAACACAAGATGTCATGTGCCCTCCCTCCGTCACGCCTAAAACACTTTCCAATGAGCTTCTTCGCCGCCGCGCAGATATCCGTGTCGCAGAGGAGAGTATTCATGCACAAACGGCAGCCGTCGGTATCGCAACAGCGGAAATTTATCCCAAGTTCTATCTCAATGGCACTATCGGACTCTCGGCACCCGATATTGCACCGCTTTCAGATTACACCCGAAATGTCGGATTTGGACCTTCCGCCAGTTGGAACGTCTTTGGATTTGGCACTTATCGTAAACGGATCGCGGCAGCCAAGGAAACGCTGACGGCAACTGTTGCCGATTACACGCATACGGTATTACAGGCCTATCAAGAGGCAGAAGCGGCATGGAATGCCTACCACAATGAAGCGGAACGCACGGCAGATTTAATTGAAGCAGAAAACCAACATCAGATCGCGTACGATATCGCACTCCGCGTTTATAAAGAAGGTGAAGCAGACTTCTCTAATGTTATTTCACAGCAAGGTAATCTATTAAGCCTTCAAGAAACCATTGCGACACATCGAGCAGCTCTTTTTTCTGATGTCATCTTACTTTATAAAACATTGGGCGGAGGCTGGGCAGATGAATCTGCTACGCCGAATGAGCCACTTGTCATCAGTTCCACGGCGAACTCCTCTATCCCGCCTATGAAATAAGCCTCGACAACGATGACTTGCCGAGACCGCTGGAAATAGCGAGTTTAATTCTCTCGCCGTATCTCTGCACCTAATGAACGAAGATTTTCCTCAATCGCTTCATACCCGCGATCAACCGATTCGGCATTGTGAATAATCGTCACACCTTTGGCACAAAGTGCCGCAATAATAAGCGCCATTCCGGCGCGTATATCAGGACTTGATACCACCGAGCCTTGGAGCATGGTCGGACCGGTAATCACCGCACGATGTGGATCACATTGTACAATCTTTGCCCCCATACCAATCAGATGATCAACGAAATATAGACGGCTTTCAAACATCTTTTCAAAGAAAAGTTCAGTTCCACGCGTTTGTGTCGCAAGCACAATTAACGCACTCAACAAATCTGATGGCAACATCGGCCAAGGACCATCTTCAACCTTCGGAATGGCTGCGCCTAAGTCATACGCCGTACATAATCGTTGTTTTGCGGAAAGACGAAGCGTTGTCCCTTCTATCGTCCAACGTACGCCAAACTTATGGAACGCTGGTTCAAGCACCGCTAAATCTTCAAGCTCAATGCCTTCTAAAACGAGTGCGCCATGCGTCACAATGGACGCGACAAGATACGAGGCGGCTTCAATGATATCGCCATCCACACGAAACGTTCCGCCACTCAGCTTTTTCACGCCTTCAATCACTAAACGATTTGTGCCAATGCCCTCAATCTTTGCGCCCATCGAACAGAGCATCCGGCATAAATTACGGATATGCGGTTCACAGGCGGTATTATAAAGTGTCGTTGTCCCTTCAGCACAAACAGCCGCCATCACAAGGTTTTCGGTCGCCATTACCGAAGCCTCATCCAACATGAAATAAGCGCCTTTAAGTCCCCCTTTTACCGACAGCGTACATCCCCCTGTTTTTCTAAAAGTCGAACGAACGCCAAGCGCGGCGAAACCGTTGATATGCGTATCCAAACGACGCCGACCAATACTATCACCGCCCGGTGCACCTTTGAGGCGAATCACACCTTTACGGGCAAGCATCGGCGCAGCAAAAAGAAAGGAGGTACGAATACATGTGCAAATTCCCGCAGGAACGGTCGCATCGACACGAAGATTCCGAGCCTCCACCGTTACACGATGTTGCTCGGGCTCACTCACCACTTTGGCTCCCAACGCACGCAATCCTTCAATCATCATCTGAACGTCAACGATATTGGGCACGTTTTCAAGCGTTACCGGTTCAGAAGTCAGCAACGTTGCGGCAAGCATCGGAAGTGCGGCATTTTTGTTACCAAAAACATGATGCGTACCTGTAATAGGACGCCCCCCTCGAATAATAAGTTTAGACATGGCTCAATCTTTCAATTTATCGCGTAAGAGTTGTAACGCCGCCCAATTTTCCCGCTTCAACGGATCCGCCATCGTTTTCCCCAGTAACAGTAAGCGCATCGGATGATGAAGCGTAAGCGTAGGAAGTCCATTTCCGAGACGGTTCCACACCGCTACTCGTCCTGCAGAAACGCCCCCCGTCGGGTAAATCGCCTTAACCGCAACAGCCCCGAGTAGAACCAAAACTTTAGGATTTACTAAACGAATTTCATTCTGTAAATAATCGGAACACGCCTGCAATGTCGCTGCCTTGGGGCGTTCCGTTACGCGGCATTTCAATACGGATGTGATATATAAATCAGAACGTGACAGTCCAATGGCAGCAAACATTTTGTTGAAAAGTTCGCCCGACTCTCCTTCAAGACGCGAACCTTGTGCAACGGGATCCTCTCCTTCAAGACAAGCGCCGTTCAGCACCATCACTTGCGCATTAAACGGGCTTCCGCTTCCGAGCACACGTGCTGCTTCTGCACAATCAGAACAACGCTGGCACTGCGCAATCTCTGCACGAAACATCTCTAACGCCGTCTCTCGTTGTTGCGGTGTATCAGCCACGACCGAAGAACGCATCGCGCGCACAGGTTCAGGAATAGACGGCAATACGGAGGCACGAACCGTTGGGACGGGAGTTACAAATGCCTGCCAAACCGCAGGATCTACCGGCGTCATTTTGACCCCGCCTTCGCGAAGATAGGTCAAGGCATCAATCGTCTCGTCAAGTAGTTCAACAAAGGGACTCGAAGTCCCATTAGAGTCCGGCATAGCTATGCATTCCAGGGAAAAGTTTAGAAAGGTTAATCCACGTCACCGTAAGAATGATAGCAAGCAAGCCGACGCCAAGCAATACCAGCCGCCAACGGCGAGAACCTCTCACATGGAAAAATGCGGCGTAAATCAACCACGTAGCCAACGACCACTGTTCTTTCGGGTCCCATTGCCAGTAGGCTCCCCACGCTTCATTTCCCCAGATTGATCCCAATACAAGTGCTAACGAAATAAGAAAGAAGCCGATTGCAACATTGTGACGCGAAGCGGTTGTCTGTCCTACACACTCCAAAACGAAAGCTCTTGCCATTAGAACATATGCCAACATATAACCTAATACGTGCGGTACAAAAAGTGGGCTCTGCAACGCTGGTGGCAGTTGCCCCTCTGTAGCAGAAAAAACAAATGCGAGCGGAAATGCCACAAGGAATCCTAAGACAGCATCCAGACGTACAGGTGCAAACTTTTCACGCCAACCTGTCACCACTGTACAAAGAACAAGTCCAAGCGGTAACCATAGGAAAGCTTCAAAAAGATTTCGCATCGGTGGATGTCCGACCGCCACCCAGCGCAAAATAATCGCACTCATTGCGAGTGGAAGCACCGCCACCCACATTACACGTGCAAGCCGTCGTGGGAAAATAGCGCCACAAAAGACAAAGAGGAGTTGCGCATTTAAGATCCACCCCAAAGCATCGGTCTTAAGCATCATTGCCGTATCTCCCGAAGTGCCATCAGCAATGCCGCTAACGTCAATAAACCATAGCCGATGAAAACAATCTTCACCCCGGGATCATGGCGGATCAACAACGATGTAAAGTAAATCGGTGATCCATCATAATCTTGCCCCCATACGCCATAGGACATTTGATAATAAGCATACCCTTTACGCCTTAGCGGCCGATTCACCGAGAGTTCATACGTCCCGTCGTCAAACAGAAGTTCCGTACAATATTGCCGAGGCATTCCATTCGGATATTTTTCAACGCGAAAGGTCTTGAGCGAAACTTGCTCTCCGCCGACCATTGCGCTCCGTTGCGTTATATCGGCATACGCAAAATCCACCAAATTGAGCGTCGATTCCTTTGCCCATCCGGCAGTAATCGCACCGCCGACAATCAACGCAAGCCCTCCCATATGAAACAGTGCACTTATCCAACGCTTTTGATAAAGCGCACGGAGAGTAATCACGAGAAAGGCAATTAAAAGTCCCCACAGTACAATATTTGCCGTGAGCGTTTTTAACAGCCAATGAAGAGGAGGAAATGCCAGTGCGACAGCAAGCGCGGCGAGAAGAAGCAAAAGGATTGCCGCACATTTACGCATAAACTTAGACTTTCTTTACAGCATCCAGTTCAACTTCAAAGAGAAGATCATCACGGCAAACATCGGCTATCACTTCTTGCGCAAACTCGGCAGGCAATCCATGCTCCTTCAACCACGCCTGCCAGACAGGACGATCTTCGTGATGCTTAATATAGGCAATTGCACGCACCGTATCTCGAAGCGTCATATCACGTGTTTTCAGAATAGCAGCAATAACATCCATCGTTAAGGCGATTTGACGTTTGATATCTCCCACATAAGCCGTCGCGCCTTCAGGCTCAATACTGGCGGTACCAGAGACAAAGATTGTCCGCGCCATCGGTGTGACAATTTCAGCGGCACGACTAAACGTACTACTATAATCTAACGCCGGACATTGAAGCGGAGATTCAACCATTGCACGGCTCGCACTCCCATGATGTCCGATTTTCGGACGCATGGCAATCGCACCCGTAACAATTGCCGCACCTTCAATATTTGCAGTTCCAATACCGGTACTTGCAGGGACAAATCCACCGAAGATACCGCGACTTTCAAAGAACGCATCACGCGCACGATTAAAATCATCATACCATTCAAGAATACGATCCATATACAACCACGTGCGCACCACATTATGAAAATCGAAACCGGCACTCTTCAATGCGCTTTCAATATTTTCAAATGCTGAGGTCGTTTGTTCTGTACGTGATGCCGTTTTATCACTGGGATAGACTCCCATTAACAAAATGTATTCGGCAAACTCATCTTCGTAACGTGTGCCAACCGGTCGTCCGTCTTGCATTACGACAGATACTGGCGCTCCCGAAAGAAACACCCGTTGCGCTACGGCAGGACAAGTCCCAGTCATTCCATTGCAAAGCCAAATGCCGGGAATTTCGCGTGTGTGCACACTCATTAAAGAGGCGGGGGAACCCCATCCATTACAAGCCAGCTCTACCGCGGGGACAGAGGCCTCTAATGTCGGCCAAAGAGTTCCATTCAAACGCGTAATCATAACTATCTCCTGTTCAAAGGGAAAGAATGTAAATTTCAAGATCTTTGAGTTCCTGCTCCGACAAATCGGAAGTAACTCCATGCATATCCTCAATATTCCACGTTGTCAAAACATCCATCATTGTTCGCGCACGTCCATCATACAAGTACGGCGCCGTCCGCCACACCTCGCACAACGTCGGCACATCAAACTTTTGTCCGACTTCGTCACGCGTTCCTAAACCAAGATTAAACAACGGCACCTGCGATCCATCCGCCGGATTCTTTGCCATCGTGAAATAGTAATCGGGCTTATGGCAACGGTTACAATCAGCCTTTTCAAAAATCACCTTACCACGTGCAATCGCCTTTTGATCCCGTGCAAAAGGTGACACTTGCTGTTTCATCGACATTACATAAGCATCCAAACAAATACCATCCTCCTCGGGACGTGCGCAAAATTGAATATGCCGAATACCGGCGCGATTACAATGCGCCATATCTTTACGAATACCTGTAATCATTGTTGGAGGTGTAAATCCGGAAAGATAAAGGCTCTTTGTTTGCTTTGGATTACCAATCCCATCATTCAGCAAATCCCAGTTAAAGCCATCCACCACCCCATCGGGGTGACATGTGGCACAACTCTGCCACTTTTGAAAACACATCGATCCGTCGTTAAACAACATCTCACCACGTAAGACACGATCCTTGGAAAGATCAATCAGCGCTGTACCATTCAGCGGACGTACCACGGGGCGAACGACACGCTCATTAAACGGGACTTCCACAAGCGCATCGGCAAAATAGCAAACGGCATATGCTTTATCATTCGTTGCGACAACGCCGCGTGGACCATCGGCAGGAAAATCAAAGCGGCGCCGAATGTCCGACAAGAATGAAAGATCATTGTGCACTTCATTTGCAGAAGAGGTAACCTCTGTCACTTTTTGTCCTGCGGCAGCCGCCTCAAGGCGACGATGCAAAGCGTCACGGTCAATTACACTGATCTCACGCGTTCCGGCATGCGTCACAACAATCGACACGCCATTCGGAGTCACCGTGACACCCCATGGATTCGCTGCGCCAAAATCCACATCATCCAGTAGCACCGTATTCACATAACGTCCCGTTTCACCATCAAAAACAGACAGTGCCGCCGTATTCATCCAGCCACGTTCAAGTTGCGTCGTTGGCAATTGATAGCGCGCCTGTGTATGCGTGCAATAAATGTACTTACCGTCAGGTGAAGCGGTAATGCCACGAACACCCGTTGAGCCATCTGGCAACTGCACATGATCCAGCACCTTAAACGTTGCGGTATCAATCACCGTTACACGTGCCGCCACCCACCCCACGGGCTCTGTTGCCGCATCAGGCAATAAATTGATAACGAAAAGAAGTTTATCGTCTTTACCTAAAGCACAGCCCGTTGCCTCACGAATCGTTTTCGCACAAGCGACTTCTTTCAATGTCTTTGCATTGAACTTCTTAACGTTCGCATCAAATCGATTACAGACATATACAAATTGCCCATCTGCCGAAACGGTGGGTGTCATCGGGCGATTCCCCGAAATAACTGACGAACCATCTGCGCGGAAAAGGCGTCCTTCGTTCCCATCTTCAGCCGTGTAAAAAATGGTTCCGTCAGGTGCATAGGTCACCCCTGTCACAGGCAAGGTCACTTTTTCACCGAAAAAACCAAGGAACCCGCCAACCTTTTTCGTTGCCGAAATCGCCCCGACTTCTTTACCCGTAAAATCACGTTCAGAGACGCGCCCTGCGCCACGCTCTCCAATCAAAATCCGCTCCCCATTTGGAGCCATTGCAATCGTTTCCGGCAAAAGATATTCGGCGCGTGCTATTGCTCCAGCAATAACGATGAAAAACATTGTCATCATGTACTTCATAAAAGTCTCCAATCATTTCTCCTACTATATCAACTTTTGAGGGCACTACGCTCTTACTACCTGTAATAAACAGTTTCCCTGTACACTCTTGGACACAGACCGCTTCATTCATTGGAACAGGACTCTGCGCTTACCCTACAGAATATTTCAAATATCCAACTTTTATAAATTCCGCTTCGTGATCATCCATCCTACCTACTTTAGAGAGCCAGACACTCCACTTCGGACAATCTTTCCTCCATTATCCGATACGAATGATGCTCTTAGAAGGGTAAGCGGCATCAAGAGAATCGCAGTGCCAAAGTAAATAATATGTAGCGCCTCCGTTGAAGAAGGATGTTACAGGACGAAGCGCGGGAACTGGAAGTCGAAGATTTGACTACTCTCGTTTATAACGAGTACTTGAGTATACTTCTGTCAATAACATGTCAAAAGTGTGTCAAAGTATTTAGATTTTGTTAGACTGCCAAGGTTGACTTTTATAACTGCCTTACTTAGGAACTTTATGAAAACATTACTTACGTTCGTTGCTCTTCTTGTATGTGCCACTCTACCTGCGGCAGTAACCGCCATTAAGGTTGCACCCACAGGCATCCCCGCATTTATTGGACGCGATGACGTATCGGTCGCAAAGGTTACAGTAACAGCAGATGGTGCAGCAAAAACTGAAACCGTAAAAGTTTCATTTCAAGGAACAATGGCAAGCGATTTGAAGAAAGTCCGCTTGGGAGAAGTTCAAGGGCGATCGGGTATTGGGAATGTTTATTCGTTTAAGATGCCTGTTACAGCCAAAGAAACAACATTTGACCTCTATTTGGAATTATCTCCCAAAGCCGATCTTTCACGTAAGGTGATGGTTGAAGGTGCTGCCATTCGCATCGGTAGTATTGTTACGCGTCCGGGGCAAAAGATTCAAGATACTAAAAGAATTTGTAAGGCGTTTCGTATTCCCGGTATTGTAGAAACAATGAAGGGAACACTGGTTGCTGTTTTTGATAATCGCTATAACCATGCGGGCGATTTGCCTGCAGATATCACTGTGGGAGTAAGCACTTCAAAAGATCAAGGCAACACTTGGTCGCCCATTCATACGGCAATGAATTACAAAGGACTTTCTGGCGGACAAGGAATTGGAGACCCTTGTATCCTCGTGGATCCGTCCAATAATCGGATTTGGATCGCCGCAGTACTCGCCTCCAAAAAAGGCAACCCCATTTGGTCGGCGGCAGGGTCAGATAAGCCTGAGATATGCGGGCAACTCTATCTCGCGTATTCCGACAATGAAGGAAAGACGTGGTCCGATCCCATCAATATCACAACGGATGTGAAACGAATGAAAGATGCCGATACGGCACAGTGGGGATGCGTTTTTCAAGGTCCCGGCAACGGTATCGCAATGAAGGACGGCACGTTGGTATTTCCTGCACAAATTTGGGGGAAAAAGCATTATGGCGTATTAGTCTATTCCAAAGATCATGGTAAAACATGGACCTCTTCTAAAGAAATGGAAATGGGCGGATCTGAATCAACGTGTGCGGAATTGAAAGATGGTTCGATTGTTCTTAACACGCGTGAAGGTGCAGGTGGATGGCGTGCAGCAGGAATTACCAAAGATTTAGGTGCTACGTGGATGAAAGATCCCAATAGCTCGACGGAAACAGGGCGGTTGCGTCAGCCGGTCTGCCAAGGCGCAATGTTACGAATTGGCGATAAACTCTATTTCTCGAATCCTAATTCAGGGAAACGGGATACGATGACGCTCAAAGTTTCAGCAGATGACGGAAAGACATGGTCGGCAGGGATCTGTTACGATCCGCGCGCCACATGGGGGTATTCGTCGCTGGCGCCGGTTGGAAAGAATGCCATTGGCGTTCTTTATGAAAGCAATGAAAGCTATCATTACTTCTTACGGATTCCCTTGGATGAGGTGAAGTGAAGATTGTTCAGACGTTTACGGCAATTGATTTTGAAACCACGGGGAACGTTAAAGGGTATCCCAATCTTCCGTGGCAATTAGGTGTTGTCTCCCTTCGTGGCGGTAAGATTGATCTTGCCGCCCCTTTAATAGACACGTATCTAAACGTACCTATGACACATCCTTTCGCGTCAATTGTTCCCGGCGATTATCAACTTCATCGTGAAGTTCTTGCGGAAGCTCCGACGTTTTCAAGCCTTTGGCAACATTTGAACCAACTCCTTTCCGTGTCAATTCCAGTCGCGCATAATATTTCCACCGAACGAACGCTTTTGGCACGTCTTGCGCCTATGACACATTATCCGCAGTGGGTCGATACGTTGACACTGATGCGCCGAGTCTATCCAAACCTTTCCAGTTATGCTTTAGAAAATCTGATTCCGATGCTTGGATTATTGCCACGTCTCACAGAATTAGTGCCGGGACGTTCTCCGCACAATGCCTTTTATGATGCTGTCGCCTGCGGACTTTTATTGGAACATATTCTGGCATTGCCCGCATGGAACGATGCCGAATTAGAGGACTTACTTTAATGTTTCAACGGTTACCTTTTTTGATAGCTTGTGGAATCACACTGCTTTTTGGCGTATTAAATATGCGCCAAATCTCATCACCACAACCGTTACAATCCGTTACCTTCTCCAACTTCCTCATTTCAACGATTGTTTCAATTGTACTCTTGGCATTGCCCACAATCGTTCAGTTAATGACAGATGTTACGATCTGCAAACGACAGGTCGAAAAACGTTTTAAGATTGTTCCATTGATAGGACGACTACTCCTTTACTTCGGCGGATTACTCTTAGGGCTCTACGGCATCATGGGCATTCTTTTGCCTGAACAGGTGCAACCGGCCCTGACGCAAATGGAGGCACTCAATGGGAGCGCGTTCATTGTCATGGCACTACTATTATGTGGAGCCATTCCGGTCGTTGAAGAGTTTCTCTTTCGCGGTATTATTCAAACATCGCTTCCGCGATTCGGCATTCCTGTGAGCGCCGCACTCTTTGCATTTGCGCATGGCTCTTTCGCACTCTTTTTGCCTCTTTTTTTCTTTGGTTTTCTCTTAGGCTCCATTGCACAACGCGAACGCTCATTAGTTCCCGGGATTTTACTGCATGGAAGTTTTAATCTCTTAAACCTTCTCATGACGTAATGTTTCATCACGCTTACGGAGAAACATTTTAGAGAACAAAGATGCACATCTGCGTTTATCTGCATTTTCTATGCTATAATTCCATTGATTTCCTAAGGAGGGCTTTATGCCGAATATCACAATTCTGAATGGCGATGAAATTGGCAAAACCTATGAGTGGACGGCAGAACAAATCCGTCTCGGGCGTCATGCCGCCAATGATTTTGTTGTTAACAACGCGTCTGTCTCAGGCGAACATTGTCTGATTGAACGGAGTGAAGGCGGTTGGCGTGTAAAAGACTTGGACTCCACCAATGGTACACGCGTCAACGATCAAAAAATCACAATAGCGACAATTCATCGCAATGATGTTATTACGCTCGGAGATATTTCCATTTCCATTCGTGGCGATGATGTCCCCGAAGCCGATGCCGGAGTTACAGAGTCGATTGACAGTATTCCTCGGACAACCATTGTCATGCGTCCCGCAACAGCCACGCGTACAACCGAAGGATTTGCCAAGAAGTCTGAGAGCAAGAAGATGCTCAATGCCATTATCGTATTTGCCGTTATTGTTATCCTTGTTTTGGCTGGTGTTCTTATTGCGAACGTACTTTAATGCGACGCGGTTTTACGCTCATTGAATTACTCATTGTACTGGCCATCCTCGCTACGATGATGGCCATTATTGTTCCCTCATTTTCGATGGTTCCAAGTGTACAAATTTCCATGGCGGCAAAAGACTCACTTCGTCTCATGCGCTATGCAAGAAATATGGCACTTCAAACACAGCAACCTATAACGATAACATTTTCACCTGGATCTATTGCGCTTTCTTCGCCACTCGATGACTCGCATGTGACAACATCAAATATTGAAGAGAAGTCAAGCTCAACGGTGCCTGCTTCAGCTTCTGCCCCCTCTTCCATGCGTACTGCCGTACAAGGTGGCAGTGTAGAAGAAGTCGCCATTACCAAATATTACGATCTCGTCGGATTTGAATTTCTCAATTACACCGACAACATCGAAAATAGTACTTCCGTTCTTTCAACAGAAAAAAAGACGACCGCCTCTACGTTTTCTATCACGATACGTACGAATGGTACCATGCGCCCATTCAAACTTCGCGTTCACGAAAAAGACGATGAAAGTGGTCGTGGTGGCGATGTCATCTCTTTTGATTTTCTCTGTTCCGGAACCATTGAGAACGAATAATGTCTCAAAAACATATTTACGCGCCTCGTATTGCAAAGACTGTTCATGGCGGTCTAAGGCTTCAATCTTCACGCAAAAATGTTTGGTGGCGGCAACAATGGATTACCTATCTTGAAAGCCTGCGAATGGGTGCGCGATTAGGACGCGGAAGAAACTATGCCCAACTTGGACAAATTAAAACGCTTACACTCATTCCGGGGAAATTAACAGCAGAAGTTCAAGGAGCCTCCGAAGCACCCTATCAAATTGTCATTACAATGCCAGAACTAAACGCTGCGTTAATGTCTAACTTCCTAAAAACACATCCCACCATCACCGCTCAACTTTATACACATGGACTTCCTATCAGCATTGAAACCGAGCTTCAACGGCAAGGGCTTTCACTTTTCCCGCGGAAAAAATCTGATATGCATTTTGAATGTACCTGTAAAGATTGGTCGCGTCCGTGTAAGCATCTTGCAGCAACGCTCTATCTTTTTATTGATGCGATAAGTGCCGATCCGCTCCTTTTCTTACGCTTCCGTGGAATTGAATTGTCCAATCCCATGCCCCATATCAAGCCTGAAATTCTTGATGAAAACACAATCTTACATCTTGCCCCTGCAACCATCAACGGACTTCTTTCCAAACGATTAGGAACACTTCCCTATTGGCGTGGCACAGAAGATCTTCTAAAGACATTAGAGTCTTGTTATCTTCGCTCAAAAGACCGTGCGCTTAAAACGCTCGACTCCCTGTCCTCTGAATTTAGATTCCCACAAGATCGCGCGTAACGTTTGCGATCAAACGCAAATGCGCAATTCTCTTAGATAACAGCTTATTCTTAAACGACAGTTTTATTACTTCGACGATGAATGGCAAGTCGTAGCACTTGGATAAAAGCTTCCCACGCGATGGAAAGACTCATTTTTGACGTTCCAGCGATACGATCGGCAAAAACAATCGGCACTTCACATAAATGAAAACCAGCACGCCACGCCGCATGATTTATTTCGACTTGAAACGCATATCCATCGGATGAAATGGACGACAAATCAATCGCTTCAAGCACTTTTCGCTTAAAGACTTTGTATCCACCGGTGGGATCCATAATTGGCATTCGTGTCAATAATCGCACATAAACTCCTGCCCCGACACTCAACATTAAGCGCCGCAAAGGCCAATTCAACACGCGAATACCATTACAATAACGTGATCCAATTACAAGATCACAAGTTTCTATCATTGCGACAAGGCGTGGTAATTCTTTAGGGTCATGAGAGAAATCGGCATCCATTTGCACAATACAGTCATAATTTCGCGTAAGTGCCCAACGAAATCCATCGACGTAAGCGCGTCCTAAACCTTCTTTACGTTTACGATGAAGCACTTGCACGTGAGAATCTGCTGTCGCAAGTGCTTCTGCCAAAGCGCCAGTGCCATCAGGAGAGTTGTCATCAACAATTAAAACATCTGCATTTGGAAGTGCAGTGCAAACTGCCTTTACAAAAGCTTCAATGTTTTCACGTTCATTATAAGTTGGAGTTACGACAAGAACATTCATCCTATTTCCGAAATAAAAGTCTCTACACGTGATTCAATAACTTACTGCCGTATCTTCGCGCACCACACGCAAAAGGGCATCAAGAGCCTCTGCCTCTGGTAACGTTACAAGTTGTTTCCCGTGGTGATACAGCGTAAACGTTCCACGCCCTCCACATAGAGCCACATCCGCTTCACGTGCTTCACCGGGACCATTCACAACACACCCCATCACCGCAACGTGAAGACGTTTGGCAGAAGGATGTTGACGATAGAATAATTCGAGCGCATCCGTCACTGCTTCTGCTGCCGCTTGTACATTGACTTGCGTACGTCCACACGTTGGACACGAGGTAACCCACGCACCGGAAGTACGAAGTCCGCACGCGCGTAAGAGTTCAACGCCCACGCGGACTTCTTCTTCAATAGGAGCGGTAAGAGAAATACGAAGCGTATCGCCAATCCCCTCATTGAGCAATGCCGAAAGAGCAACACAACTGGTCACCGTCCCATGCAAAAACGTTCCCGCTTCTGTCAGTCCAAGATGTAAAGGATAATTCACTTTTGAAGCCAGTAGACGATACGCCGCAAGCGTTCTCGGAATATCAGAGGCTTTGACCGAAATTTTTATCTCATAGTAGTCCAGCGACTCTAACAGTCGAACATGTCCCAACGCACTTTCAACAAGAGCCTCCGCTGTCGCCGAACCATAGCGCGCCAAAATTGATTTTTCAAGCGATCCTCCATTCACGCCAATACGAATAGGGATTTGGCGCGGACGTGCCGCCTCTACGACTTGACGCACACGATCCTTCTCTCCGATATTACCCGGATTGATACGTAGCGCACCTACACCAGCTTCAATCGCCGCCAGCGCAAGCCGATAATCAAAATGAATATCGGCAATCAGAGGGAGACGACTTTTTGCACAAAGAACTTTGAGCGACTCTGCTGCGTCTCTATCAGGGACTGCAACACGGAACAAATCGCATCCTAAATCGGCAGCACGATCAATCTGCGAAAGGACGTTGGCGACATCCGTTGTGGGGACATTTGCCATCGTTTGTACGCTTACAGGCGCACCGCCACCAACGGCAACAGAGCCAATCTTTATTTGACGAGTTTGCGAACGCATCACATCCCTAGCCTAAAATAAAACGAAGCGTATCGCGATAAACAAGCAATAGCATCAAGCCAATCAGAACACAGGCAAAGACATTCGTTAACCAACCAATGAGTTTCGGACTGGCTTCCTTACGACGAACAATTGCATAACTGGCAAACAACACGTGTCCGCCATCTAATACAGGCAAGGGAAGAAGATTCAGAATAGCAAGGTTCACACAAATAAGACGTACAAAACCAAGGCTTGCCCAAAATCCCGTCTGAACGACTTGGAAAAACAATCCAAAAATCATCAAAGGTCCGCCCAATCCCTTTGCTGCGCGCGAAGTCTCGCCCTTTGTCTTAGGAGCCGTTAATGCTTTCAGCACTCTGAAAATACTTGAGGCATCTGACCATAACTGTGCACCAATACCACGATTCGCCATCCATTGGAAATGCCGTTGCCCCATAAAGCCCACAACAATTCCCATACGCGGTGGATCGCCAGCTTTAAGGATAGACGGCGTCAATGATACTGTGCGCGCCGTTACGTCCATCGAGCTTTTAACTGTCAATACGACTTCAGCACTCGAATTTTCGCGATGCGTCAATTGCTCAATACGCGTAAATGGCTTTCCATCCACCGTTTGAATCACATCACCAGCAACTAACTTTGCTTTTGCGGCAGGCGATTCTAGCATAACCTCCCCTACTCCTAGCTGTAGAGGTCCCGGCATCACACCACCAATCGCATAAATTCCTTCTGCAAGTTGAGTGTCCAATGTTGCCGTCAAATTCATCTGAGCGTCGGCACGCATGACTTCAAGCGTTACCACCTCATTCGTCCCCCCTGCCAAATAGCATTCCGTTTGAAAGTCTTGCCACGTATGGACAGGATTACCATTCACCGCAGCAATAACATCACCAACACACAAGTTTGCTTTTTCCGCCGACGATTGAGGCTCAATATATCCGACCTCTGTACTCGCCCCTGTCGTTCCACGTGGCGAAAACCAACTAATCAATGCTGCACAGACGGCCGCCAAGAAAATATTCCCTAAAGGACCGGCAATCGCAACTACAATTCGCCGCCAAGGAGACGCCACCGCATACGTTTCTCCATGATCTCCTTGAATTTTTCTCATTCCCTCGGGATCTAACTGTGGCAAGGAAACATAACCGCCAAAGGGGATCATCGAGAATCGATATTCTGTATTTCCAATACGCTTCTTCCAAAGCGCAGGGCCAAATCCAATTGAAAAAACATCCGCACGTAATCCCAGTAAACGAGCCGCAATAAAATGTCCAAACTCATGAATAAACACGGCTAAACTAAACAAGAAAATAGCAACTAAAATAAAAAACGCTATCATCAATATAGAAAACAAAGTCATATCATCCTCTTCAGATTAAAGGTCTATCGGTTCAAACGTCACCTGCCGTTGCGTAAAACGCGCAACATGCTTATATCCAACCTTCGTTAAAAGATCAAAAGCACGCGAAAAATTGGCACAAACAAAACGCGCTCGATGCGCATCACTGGAAACAGTTACTGGTATTTCACGATGAAAACAAGCATGAAGAATGGGCTCACTCGGGTAAGATTCACGACAATCTTTATTCCACCCCGATGTATTTAATTCCACCACCATCCGCGAAGCTTTAATCGCATCAAGTGCTTCGCGAATAAAAGGCGTAATGTCCTCACTGGGATAAAAATCAAATTTCTTAATAAGATCCACATGTCCGACAATGTCAAACAATCGGCTTTCCGCCATTTCGCGCACAGCAATCCAATAGTTACGGAAAAGCTCATCTCTCTCTTCTTGTGACCGTTCTTCCCAAAACTTTCGCGTACTATCAATACTATCGGCACCCACATAATGGACAGACCCAATGGTATAGTCGAGCCGCGGATCCTGCGTAACAGGCATAAGCCATGCGGCTGAACCTTCTAACCAATCAAATTCCATCCCCACACGAATCTCCATCTCGTGATGTCGTTTGAGATCCCGAATCGCATTAAAATAGCGTTCCTCAAGATGCGGTTGCAATGCCCACTCGGGCGCATCAATTGCATCAGCACTTGCGCGATAGTAGTGATCAGCGAATCCTAAGATATCGACGCCCTGAGTCTTTGCATTCTGATAAAACGCTTCGGGCGTATCGGCACCATCACTAAAAACGGTGTGATTGTGGTAAGAGGCTCGTTTCATGGAGTCGGCGGTTGTTTTTTAGAAGTTGCACCTTTACGAGAACGCATGGGAGCGGCAATAGGATCCGCATTCACCGGAACTTTACGGGAACGTGTCGGAGCATTTGAATTTTGCGTTTTCGTACTCGCTTTGTGTGAATGTGTAAGAGCAACGGTAGCATCTTTTTTCACGGCTGCTTTTCTTGGACGCGCAGGCGTAACCGCACGCTCTTGAGAAACAGAATGTTCCTTGATGGCAACTACCGCATGAGCTTTTTTCACATTCTTTGCGGTTGCTAGAGGAGAGAATCCTCTCTTCTTTGCAATTCGATCCTCCACCCCTTTGACACGATCGGGGCGTTCAAACAAAAGTGGTGGTTTTGTGGCAGCAGTGCTAGTCTCACGACGAGGCCGCACGCCTCCCGTGCGCGGTGCATTTGAATGCCCCAAGCCTCGTTTACCGCCATGCTTTCTGGAAACGGCAGACAGCCGATTTTCTTCTGCATGCGTATCGCCATTCCACGTATCCACAGCCGATCCTTGCACATAGACAAAATCAAGCCGCCGCGCGGGGAAATCAACTTTAGCAATATAAACCTTAAGGCTCATACCGGTCTTAATCGTCAGTTGCCCGGCGTGCAAACGCTCAGTCGTAGGATCAAACCGAACAAACGCGTTAGACACGTTAGAAATATGCACCATACCGGAAATTTGAAGTTCAACCACATCGACAAAGAAGCCAAACGGCTTCACCGAAACGACAACGGCGTTATATTCCACCAGCTTACGTTCATCTAACTGTTGCTGAAGGAAACGATACTTCTTGATCTCGGTCAATGCACGTTCGGCTTCATCTGCGATTTGTTCACGTTCCGTGGCACGTGCCGCAGCGCGATCGAGAACGCCTTGATCCAAACGCCCTCCATGCCCACCCTGCACAAGATAATCAATCAATTGACGATGCAACACAAGGTCCGGATATCGGCGAATTGGCGAGGTGAAATGCGAATAATACGTCAACGCAAGACCAAAGTGCCCGTGTTGCTTCGCCGAATAAATTGCCCGTTTCAACGAACGAAGAATCAATGCGTGAATGTGATACTTCAATGGATGATCGGCTGTCTCGCGCAATAAAAGTGCTAACTCCTTCGGTTCACGAAGATCACGTGGACGAATCCCCAACTTACGCAATTCCATTTCCAATTTCGCAATTTTCTCGTCATCGGGAGCTTCATGTAACCGTGAAAGAATATTCACCTGATGCGTCAATAATTCTTCTGCCACCGCCTCATTCGCCGCGACCATACAACATTCTATTAACTGATGCGACTCATCGTTAGAGGCTTGATGAATTCCTGTCATGCGCCCGTCTTTGTCCAACACAATATCCACTTCTTGTGATGCTAATTCCAACGACGCATTTCGCTCTCGAATCTTCTTCAATTGACGCGTCAAATCAAGCGTCTCTTTCAACATCGGGACTGTACGCGGATCAAGCGGAGCATCCGCAATCGTTACAGGAGAGTCCATCATCAATGCAAACGCTTCTTCATACGCAAGACGCTGCTTTGAACGAATGAGGCTCTTGGCAAAAGACTTCGCGATGACTTTACCATTCTTATCGTACGTTAAGAACGCCGAAAATGCCAATCGATCCTCATTCGGTTGAAGCGAACAAACGCCATTCGACAATTGTTCCGGCAACATGGGAATCACGCGGTCAATGAGATAAACACTCGTATTCCGGTAAAAAGCCTCTTTATCAAGCGCACTTCCGGGACGAACGAAATGACTAACATCAGCGATGTGAACACCGAGAACTCTGTTCCCCTGTTCATCGTGTTCTAACGAAATCGCATCATCGAAATCACGTGCCGTCAATGGGTCAATCGTTAGGATAAAACGATCGCGTAAATCAAGACGAGTACCCGGATTATGAAGCAAGCTCGCTACTTTTTCAGACTCTGACAACACCTCAGGCGGGAACGACTCTGGAAGTTCGTACTGCCGCATAATGGCAATCGTATCCAGCGAAGGCTTATCCTCAGGTCCAATCACTTCCAGCAACTCTGCCGATAGACGATTCTCTGCACCGCGACGCACACGCACCACCACGCGATCACCATCCTTGGCATCTTTCGGATCTGCCAACGCAAAATCACCACGGTAAATCGGATTCAGCGGAGACACATAGTAAAGATCACCAGCGACACGCACCGTACCCACGACATCGCGCACCGCTTCCTCATCAATTTTCTGTATCACGCCAACAGGATCTGTTCGCGCACCAGGACGATACGACACCGTTACTCGATCGCCTTGAATTGCTTTTCCCACGTCTCCCGATTCGACAAAAACGGTCTTCCCGCTCTCATCATCCGTTACAATCGCCGCACCACTACGCGTCATCCGCAATTTTCCAGAAAGAATGCCGACACCGACACCCGCATGATAATACCCACGCCGTTTTTCAATAAGTTCACCACTGCGCACCATCTCACGCAACATGGGACCTAATCGCTTAGCAGTCTTCCCACGCAATCCCAGTGTCTTAATAATTGCCGGCACACAAAACGTTGTCTCCGGCTCTGACTGGAAAAGGTATCTAATCGCTTGTTCTTCGATATTCATGGTTTCATTATACCTTAAAGCCAAATGATTCGTACAAGTAAATATCACTACAGAAGATGCGCCCACTACAGAAGAAACAACATCTCAAAATTTCGTCTTGAAACAAAAAGGGAATGACGCCCAGAGTCACGTCATTCCCGTTCCAAAACTCGACCTTGAGTTACCGATAGTCACGCATAAAGTCACGCGCTGTTGCCGCAGCCCAAATGCGATGACCTTCCTTATTCGGGTGTAATTGATCGGGAAGAAGTCCCTGATTGAGTGTCTTGCCATCAGGCAAGAAATAGTACGGCGAGATATCACGGAGATAAACATGCTCTTCGTCCGCGAGTTCTTGAAGCCGTACATTGATTGCATCATTGGCTTTACGCCAATCGTTCCCCGGATTGACACCACGCGGGAAAATCGCAAGCAATGTAATTTTTGTGTCGGGGCATTCTTTACGAAGGACTTGAATAATGGATTTAATCCCATAAAATGTATTTTCAGCAGTTTCAGGCGGACGCCATCCAGTGTTATTCGTACCAATCATCAACATGATACGTTTGGGAGAAACAGTTTCCCAATCAATACGCGCGATACGCCACAAAACATCTTGCGTCCTATCGCCACTAAAGCCGAGATTCAATGCATCGCCAAAGTACTGTTTTTGAAGATCGGGCGCGATATTATCCCAATTATGTGTAATAGAGTCACCGATCAACACGGTATCGTAATGGCGTGTAGCAAGCCCTTCTTTATTCGCCAATCGGGTCTTCCACCATCCGATATTCAAACGGTTTGCAGGAGTTGTTGCGGCACTTTGAGGAATAGCTGTTGACGGTGCGGGGACAGTGGTATTGGCATTTTCGGGAATACCACACGGCACTACAATACATCCAGCAGCGAAGAAAACTAGTCCCACAAGAAGCGGGAAAAACACTTTTTTCATGATAAGCCTTTCAGTAAACGTAATCAACAATGATGAATAGTCTAACGCACGTAACATCCATTGCCAATCTTTATCGAGTTGGACGTTTCACTGAATACGATAAGACACAACTCAAATCATACAAGCTCACGTGCGAGATTTGCCCATTGCTCCGCCGTATGAAGCGCAGATTCCGGCGCAACAACCGTCATCGCAAGAGCCTCAGCAGTTAACGTTTGTGCTGCCGCCTGAATATCTGCGGCGGTGACTTCGCGATAACGCTCAAGTACCGCCGCCGCATTCACATCCACACCAAAGAGAACACGCGAGGAAACCCATCCTGCGGGCGAGCTATCCATCCGCAAACGGAACCGTCCACAAAGATAATCACACGTACGACGAAGTTCCGCGGCACCTACAGGGCGTTCTGCAAGTTTTCGTATTTCCGCAAGAATGGCACGCGCACCACCATAAGCTTTGGCGGGATCACATCCTGCGGCAATTGTAAGACATCCGCAATCCGTTAACGATGTGTAATCACTGCAAATGCTATAACAAAGTCCGCGACGCTCTCGAATACTTTGGAAAAGACGTGAGGACATATTCTCACCAAGAACACACGAGAGAAACGTAAAGGGCGCACTCACATCGCCAGAAGAAACACCAGGTGCACGCCAGCCAAAGGCAATCTGCGTTTGTTGGATGGGGCGACGAATAAGCGCAAAGGGATCTAATGGAATCGCACGCGTAAACGGTTCTGGCTCACGCAAATGACGTGGATTACGAAGTTTTCCTGCAATACGCGAAACCTCTCGGACGCACTTCTCATGGTTCACGCGTCCAGCAAAGGAAAAAACCGTACGCATGGGCGCATACTGTTCTTTACGATAAGTAAGGAGCTCTTTCCGTGGCATTGAAAGAATCGTATCAATCGGTCCTAATACCGTTCGACCAAGCGGATGCCCCGACCACAATTGCGACATCAGTTGATCTGCGGCAACACTGTCGGGTTGATCATCATACATACGAATTTCTTCGGCGATGACATTCCGTTCGCGATCTAATTCTTTTGAATCAAACGTTGCATTATAAAAAAGATCACTTAACACATCTAATGCGATAGCTTCTTTTTCGTAAGGAACCGTTGCATAATAACAGGTGTTATCTTTATCCGTAAACGCATTGATGACCCCGCCTTGCCCTTCAATCGTTTGAGAAATCACCTTGGCACTCCGACGGTGCGTTCCTTTGAAAAGCATATGTTCAATAAAGTGACTGGCACCATTGAGTGCTTCTGGCTCATTCCGGCTCCCCACACGTGCACGAATAGCAACACTTACACTCTCAACGTCAGGCTTCGACAGCGTGACAACTTTAATTCCATTGGAAAGTTCTGAAATACGTAAACACTCTAGCATGATAATCTTTGGTTAAGAGAACAACTCAATAGATGTTTGAACCTAAAAGTTCAACGAAATGAAAAGTCCAAAGACTTTTCTTTACCTCAAATGCGTTAAGACTCGTGTGGCAACGCCGCCCGCACAATCAAGCGATTGACCTGCGCCGCGAGATAGCCAGCGCCAAAACCGTTATCAATATTGACAACGGAAAGTCCTTCTGCGCAGGAATTAAGCATCGAAAGAAGCGGCGCAAGCCCTTGAAATGAAGCACCATAACCGACAGATGTCGGCACTGCAAAAACGGGAACCTCAACAAGTCCAGCCACCACACTTCCAAGCGCACCTTCCATCCCGGCAACGGCAACAATGGCATTTGCTTTACGTAAAACTTCCGTCTGCTCCAATAAGCGATGAAGCCCTGCCACTCCGACGTCATACAATCGCACCACGCGTGCGCCGAGAAATTCTGCCGTACGTGCCGCTTCTTCTGCGACTGGCGCATCACTTGTTCCACCAGAACAAACGACAATGCCACCACAGGGAACAGAAGGTTTAAGCGTCTGAGCAAGAACGCGAGAGAGCGGATCATAAAGAGCCTTTGGACACGCCTTCGCCTGTTCAGGCGTTGCTCGTGTTCCTAAGACATTTTGCCTATTCGCCGCGAAACGCTCGAAAATCGTTGCGACTTGTTCCGCAGTTTTCCCCGCGCAATAAACTGTTTCCCCGAACCCTCGACGCTGAAGACGTTGAAGATCCAATTTCGCAAATCCTAAATTATCAGTATCCATACCGTTACACATTCAGAAGATGCTTGATCTCATCCGCCCACAACGCCCCGTCAGGCGTTTCAAGAATCAGTGGGATGTTTTCAAAACGAGAATCGCGCGCAATGGTCTCGAAAGGTTCCCATCCAATCAATCCTTTTCCGAGCGACTCGTGCCTGTCTTTATGAGAAGCCAAAGGAACTTTAGAATCATTAAGATGCATTCCACGTAAGAAAGACAGACCGATTGTAGCGTCTACATGATCAATAAACGTTAAAAAGCCATCTCTCGTGCGGATATCAAATCCTGCTCCAAAACTATGCGCTGTATCCAAACAAAATCCAATTCGCGTTTTATCTTCTACGCCTTCAATCATCCGGTGCAACTCTTCCATTTTGGAGCCGAGATAAGAGCCTTGCCCTGCGGTATTTTCAAGAACAACCGTGACTCCATGCGTTTTCGCAAGAATCGTATTGAGACTTTGCGCGACACGATCACATGCCGCCTCAACCGAAAGCTTATTCAGATGCGCTCCCGGATGAATATTGAGCATCGTTAATCCCAACTGCTCACAACGGAACATTTCATCGATAAACGACGCCACACTCATCTCATGCAACGATTCATCCGTATTAGCAAGATTGATTAGATAACCGGCGTGCGGCAAAACTTGTTCTGCGCCAAAAGGAGCCTCTTTCATCGACCGCTTAAATGCCGCAATCGTGCTCTCTTCTAAAGGGCGAGCGAGCCACTGAAGTTGACTCTTCGAGAAAAAAGCAAATCCTGTCGCTCCGACTGCTTGCGCGTCTGCAACAGGATTTGTTGCGGAAACATTTGGGCCAATAAAACGCATACAATGCTCCTTTTGACCTTAGTGTAACACACCGCTAAAAGAGAGAAACCGCGTTAAGCATCTGCAAGAATACGATCCACCACCGTTTTCTCATCAATTTCCAACGCTGGCACATCTTTACGTCCGGGCAAATCGTACATAAAGTCCGACATCACCTGTTCAAGAATTGAACGAAGTCCGCGTGCACCGGTTTTACGTTTAATCGCTTCCCGTGCAATCGCAGTCAATGCCCCTTCCGTAAAGGTCAAATCAATACCATCCATCGCGAGCAACTTCTTGTATTGCGAAACGACAGCGTTTTTAGGTTCGACCAAAATACGGACAAGTTCAGCCTCGGAAAGGTCACTCATTTTGGCAATCACAGGAATACGTCCAACAAATTCAGGGATAAGTCCAAACATCACCAAATCTTCCGGTTGAACTTGCGAAAGAATGCGATCCTGATCTTTACGATCCTTTTCGCCATCGTCAATAAATCCGATTGCTTTCTTCCCCAACCGATTGCGAATTTTCTCATCAAGACCGACAAATGCGCCACCGCAAATAAACAGAATGTTAGACGTATCAAGCGCAATATAATCGGCTTGAGGATGCTTACGTCCGCCTTTTTCAGGAACATGCGCAATCGTTCCTTCAATAATCTTGAGCAACGCCTGTTGCACACCCTCACCACTCACATCACGCGTAATGGATGTATTCTCCGTCTTACGTGCAATCTTATCAATCTCATCAATATAAATGATGCCGTGCTGCGCACGTTCCACATCCATATCGCAGGACTGTAAAAGATAGAGAAGAATATTCTCGACATCCTCGCCGACATATCCGGCTTCCGTGATTGTCGTCGCATCCGCAATCGCAAAAGGAACCTTCAACATCCGCGCGAGCGTTTTGGCAAAAAGCGTCTTTCCGCATCCCGTAGAACCAATCAAAAGGACATTACTCTTTTCAATCTCAACATCCGAGAACTGCCCCTCCATGGGATGATCTTGCTCCAACCGCTTATAATGATTATGAACGGCAACTGACAAAAGCTTCTTAACACGATCATGCCCAATAATATACTGATCCAAAAAAAATTTAATTTCGGGCGGTGCGGGAACCTTGATTGCTTTTGTTTTCCCCGTTTGACGAACCGCTGGTAGCTTCCCCATTTTCAAAGACGTCAGCACCTCTTGAAAGTCTGGTGAATGAGCCACGACATCCGTTGCTAATACCTGCAAACAGTTTTCACACAGCACATTATGAGTCAACGAACTCTCGGCATAATGTTCATCTTTTATCTCATCAATCAATCGTCCACAGAAAGAACAGTGCATTTCTTCATTTGTGGGGACCTTACGTTTGGCCATAGTCTTTTACTCCAAAAGAACGGCCACCTCGTTGAGGAGATGGCCGATATAATAAAATGGCGGAGAGGGTGGGATTTGGACCCACGGTACCTTGCGGCACGCATGATTTCGAGTCATGTGCATTCAACCAGGCTCTGCCACCTCTCCAGATGGCACCCCCAAGCAGAGTCGGACTGCTCTTCCAAGGATGAGAACCTTGTGTCCTAGCCGATAGACGATGGGGGCATCATGGAGTCATGTGGTGCACCCGGTGGGACTCGAACCCACACGTCTCTCGACATAAGAACCTGAATCTTACGTGTCTGCCAATTCCACCACGGGTGCGACGTTACCTTAAGTAATGGTCGGAGCGGAGGGATTTGAACCCTCGACCTTTTGGTCCCGAACCAAACGCGCTACCAGGCTGCGCTACGCTCCGTTTCAAATAAAGTACCGAGTAGGATATCAAAGAAGGACAAGAATACGCAAGTGCTTTTTCGCTTCAATTCCACAATACGTATATTGGCAATAAAAGAGAATAATAACAAAAGAATAGCACCTTTGTAATACTTTACATTCCAAAAACGTGAGACGTAGCCATAATAAGATTGAAGAAGAAACGCAGAGGCATGAGTATACTCGACTTTATTATCGAAATATTCTATACTTCTGAACGATTCTTTGTTATTCAATTAAAAGGAAACTGTAATGAGCAAAATGACGTTGCGTGATGTAGATCTCCATGGTAAACGTGTGGTAATGCGCGTGGACTTTAATGTTCCGATGAAGAATGGTGTCATTACAGATGACAACCGTATTCAAGGGGCACTCGTTTCAATCAATTACGTTCTCGAACACGGCGGTTCGCTCGTTTTGATGAGCCACCTCGGGCGCCCGAAAGGGAATGGATACGAAGCGGAATTTTCGCTTAAGCCTGTTGCCGACTATCTCGCAAAATGCCTTGGTAAACCCGTTGTTTTTGTTGCTGATTGCATGAAGGCGGAAGCGGAAGCGGCGGCTCTTAAGCCGGGCGAAATCATCATGTTAGAAAACACACGCTTCTACAAGGCAGAAGATGGTAAGGTCAAAAAAGCCGAGGGCATGACGGATGAAGTGCTCGCACAGAAAAAAGCAGAACTCAAGGCTGCACGTGAAGCGATGGCAGAGAAGCTTGCTTCTTATGGTTCTATTTATTGTAATGACGCCTTTGGTGCTGCACACCGCAGTCATGCCTCCACGGCAGTAATTGCGAAGTATGCGCCTGTTGCTGTTTCGGGATTCCTGTTAGAAAAAGAAATCCAATATCTCGGTAATGCAGTAGAAACACCGGTGCGTCCTTTCGTTGCCATTTTGGGCGGTGCAAAAGTTTCTGACAAGCTCGCCGTGGTGCAAAATCTTCTCTCGAAGGTGGATACGCTCATTGTAGGCGGTGGCATGGCGTATACGTTCCTCGTGGCGCAAGGGCATAAGATTGGCAATTCGCTCTGCGAACCCGATCAAGTCCAGTATGCGAAAGATATGATTGCTCTCGCAAAGGAAAAAGGCGTGAAGTTCCTGCTTCCTGTCGATAACATTATCGCGGATCGTTTCGCACCTGATGCGAATACCAAGATTAATAATGATGATATCGCAGATGGTTGGATGGGACTGGATATTGGTCCGGAGACCATTCAACTTTTCGCGGACGCCGTCAAGGGTGCCAAGACCGTTGTTTGGAATGGCCCGATGGGCTGTTTTGAAATGCCGGCATTTGCAAAGGGAACCTTTGGTGTCTGCGAAGCCGTTGCACAGGTCAAAGCCAATGGCGGTATCTCCATTATTGGTGGCGGCGATTCTGTCAGCGCGGTCAAGAAATCAGGACTTGCAGATCAGATGAGCCACATTTCTACCGGTGGTGGTGCATCGCTTGAATACCTTGAAGGCAAACTCCTTCCCGGTGTGGCAGCACTGACCGACAAGAAATAAGATCGTCTTCGAATGATTCAATAAGCCCTCTGGGATTTCCCCGGAGGGCTATTTTATGAAGCTACTCCTCCTCTGCACTGCCCACGCTCCACAAAGAAGTATAATATCGCTATGGAGAGAGTTATTTTACATATTGATATGGACGCTTTTTTTGCTTCGGTGGAGCAACACGACCATCCCGAGTGGAAAGGCTGTCCGGTGATTGTAGGTGCGCCTCCCGATCAACGTGGCGTTGTTTCAACGTGCTCCTATGAGGCAAGAGCCTTTGGCGTTCACTCTGCTATGCCCTCTTGTTTAGCGTATGAACTTTGTCCTAAAGGTATTTTCATCCGCCCACGCATCGCCCGTTATCACGAAGTCAGCCAACAGGTGTTTGCCATTTTTAGTGACGCTACACCACTCGTGGAAGGTGTCAGTGTCGATGAGGCGTTTTTGGACGTCACCGGTGTACGCCGACTATTAGGTGATCCAGTTACACTTGCGAAGAAAATCAAAGCACGCATTGCCAATGAGCTTGGATTGACCGCCAGTGTTGGTATTGCGCCCAATAAGTTTTTGGCAAAGCTCGCCAGTGAAGAGCGTAAGCCCGATGGGCTTTTTGAAGTCCCGGAAAATATTCAGGAACAGTTGCGATGGTTAGGATCGAAATCCGTTCGCAAGCTTTGGGGCGTTGGTGACACGCTTGCCGCGCAACTCGAAGCAGGAGGATTACGCACCGTTCATGACATTCAATGTGCTGCACCTGAAACATTAACAGCATTAACAACGCCCGGTCTTGCCGCACATCTTTCTGCCATTGCCTTTGGACGAGATTCGGCACCTGTTCAACCGGAGCGTGAAGAGAAATCTTATTCACGTGAACTGACTTATCCGGAAGATACCGATGATTACGAGCGTTTGCGAAAAGATTTGCGAATGCTCGCCGATGATGTAGCGTATCGGCTTCGCGCGGCGGGTGTATGGGCAAGGACAGGTAAACTTAAACTCCGTTATACAGGATTTCGCACCGTGACACGGCAAGCGACCTTTGACACTCCTGTCTGTGACGATTTCGCCTTGCGCGCTTTGGCACAACGGCTACTGGAAACGCATCTTGAGAAGTCTCCGATTCGTTTGATTGGATTTGGCGTTGATAACCTTGTTTCCTCCCCCACTCCACCTGTGCCTGATGATCTTTTCGCACGTGTCACGCCGGTAACACATCCGCGCGAACGAGAGGAACGACTTTTCAAAACGCTGGATAACCTTCGGAAACATTTCAAAGGTAGAATCTAAAAACCTGTGTTACACTGAGTTCATTATGTTGTGCTTCAAAAGTTCTATTCCTCACCTCGTTGAACAAGCGCAACGGTTGGTGCGTCAGTTGCAACAATCGGGCTATGAAGCTTACTTCGCCGGCGGCTGTGTCCGAGATACCCTTCGCGGAAAATCTTTCTCTGATATGGATATCGCCACCTCCGCGACACCAGATGAAGTCGCCGCTCTTTTCCCCTCGCAAAGCATTGGTGTTGGAAAAAGTTTTGGCGTGATGCTCGTTGTACTCAACGGCATTTCATATGATGTCGCGACATTTCGTACAGACGGTGGTTATCAAGATGGACGGCATCCGCAAACGATTGCATTTTCATCAGCAGAACATGATGCTCAACGCCGCGACTTCACAATTAACGCACTTTTTTATGACCCGATTGCCGAACGTCTTCTTGATTTTGTAGGTGGCGAAGCGGATCTGCGCGCAGGAATTATTCGTGCGATTGGTGACCCGCTCTGTCGGTTTCGTGAAGATCGGTTGCGTATGCTACGTGCCATTCGTTTCGCCTACACGTGCGATTTTGTCATTGAACCAACGACATGGCACGCGCTCTGTCACGAAGCCCATACGCTTGGAGTTGTCAGTATTGAACGAATCCGCAACGAATTTCTAAGGACACTTTGTATTTCCGCGCATCCCGATTGCGCGCTTGAAGCACTTTTTAGTAGCCAACTTCTATCCGTATTCTTCCCCGAACTCTGTGTCTTACGCGGATGTCTACAAGATCCGCAGTGGCACCCCGAAGGCGATGTTTGGGCACATACGCTTCGAATGCTGACACTTTCACCTGCGCCACGCGATCCAATGCTTGTTTGGGCAATTCTCCTGCATGATATCGGGAAACCTATCGCCTTGATTGTCAGTACGAAACCCGATGGATCGCCTTGGTACCGCACGCCGGGTCATGCAGAAATTGGCGCACGAATGGCAGCGTCCATTCTACGCAGATTCAAAGAATGTAATGAAGTTGTTGATTCAGTCGTTACAGCGGTTCGTTATCATATGCAGTTTGTCGAACTTCCGAAGATGAAACCGTCCACCGCACGCAAAATGCTCGGGCGTGCCACGATGCCGATTGAGTTAGAACTTCATCGCGTAGATTGCCTTTCATCTCATGCCAAACTCGACTTCTATGATTTGGCATACGCACAACTCGAAAGCTTCGCGCACGAACCCATTCTTCCAAAGCCACTGATTACGGGCGAATACCTTATTAGCATGGGAATGTCTCCGAGCCAAGCCCTTGGGAAAATGCTCAAAGATCTTTACACCGCCCAACTTGATGGCGCAAATCATCAAGCCCTTCAACTCTTGGCACAGGAAGCAATCCAAGCCTTGCACTCCGCTAAATACGTTACGCCTGAAGCAAATTAAAGCCCATCCCCGCGCCTCCTCTTGACACGAACCTATCACGAAAGGCAGAGATCGTACCGCCCGCCTTTGGTATACTGACGCTATGAACGATCTTTTACGTAAAACTATTGTCATTGGTCATCGGAACCCTGATACCGATTCCATTGTTTCTGCAATTGCCTACGCCACACTTAAACAGCAGCAAGGTTATGTTAACTGTATGCCTGCTCGTGCGGGCAAACTTACACCTCAAACCGAATACATTTTGCAACGGTTTGCTGTCCCTGCGCCTACGTTTATCCCCGACATGCTTCCGAAAGTCGAATATTTCATGCCCGAAGGCGATCCCATTATGGTACAAGAAGGTACCGCACTTTGGGATGCCTTGGAATTGATGGATCGCAAACAGATTCCTGCCATTCCTGTGACAGATGTACACAATCATTATCTTTCGTTTCTCTCGCACCACACCTTTACGGAAAACATGGTGCATAAAACCGATCCGCACCGTAAGGCGATTATTCCCACCAGTATTAACCTGCTCATCAATACACTCCGCGCACAACCGCTCCTGACCTTTCACGCAGACGAAGTGATAAAATCTCGACTCCTTGTCGCCGGATCCACCAAAGAAGCATTTGAACAAATCCTCAAGACAGAACTCCCGACCAATGCCATCGCCTTAGTCGAAAATCGCGCCTCTATCCTTGATCTCTGCATTCGCTACAAAGTTCGCGCCATCGTTCTCACGAGTGGGCTTCCGCTTTCAAAAGAAACGTATGCGAAAGCGGAAGAGGCTGGTATTTCCGTCCTCATTTCACCTTATGACATTGCTTCCACGATTTATCTGATGCTTTACTCGATGCCGGTATCCACTATGGCGACGACGTCTATTCACGCCGTCTGCACCTCGGATCTGGTACGTGACATTCATCAGTTTGTGCAAAGCTCCCCGACACGTTCACTTCCTGTTGTCGATGAAGATAATCACGTCATTGGTATCATCAATGAACGCGATCTTTACAAGCAGCCCAATGTTGACATCATTATGGTGGATCACAATGAGCTATCCCTCGCAGTAGAAGGGCTTGATCAATTCCGTATCATTGAGATTATTGATCACCACAAGCTCGGCAACTTTGCGACACACGTCCCGATTACCTTTATTAACCGCGTTGTCGGGTCAACAGCAACGGTCATCGCGTGCCTTTATCAAGAGCAGAAGGCAACGCTTACGTCACCCATTGCCGGGCTATTACTTTCGGCGATTATCACCGACACCCTCGCGCTTCAATCGCCAACAACAACCGATGTTGACCGTAATATGGCTGAGTATCTCTCCGGATTACTCAACCTTGATATCGCTGAACTCGCCCGTGATATTTTCTCGCATGCCTCTCGTTTAACCGACCTCTCAGTCGAGAAGATTCTTTCGATGGATACGAAGGCTTATAACGAAGGGAGTGTCAGCTTCTCTGTTTCACAGATTGAAATTGACACCTCCGATGGACTTAACGCCCGTATTCCCGAGCTTCTCGAAGCCCTCAAGGCACGTGGAACGTCCGAAAAACTTTTCTTTGCCGCACTTATGGTCACCGATATTACCGCTCTCAACTCCGTTCTCCTCGTCGCTGGAGATCAACGGTTCATTGCAAAAATTCCCTTCCCGAAATTGGGTGCCGACAATGTCTTTCTTTGCAAAGGCATAATGTCGCGTAAGAAACAGTTACTCCCGCTTCTCATCGAACAGCTCACCGCTATTCTGGGAGTTCCCTGATTGGAAATTTCTGTTGCCGAACCTCATGGAATGTGTACGGGCGTTGCGAGAGCACTTCGCATTGCAGATGAAATATTGACGGCACATCGCGGAGAAACACTTTGGTGCTTCCACGAGATTGTTCACAATGAACATGTGGTAACCGCTCTTCGAAATCGTGGCGTAAAGTTTGTACAAGATTTAGCACTTATCCCATACGGAGCGCGAACGCTCTTTTCGGCTCATGGGGTCAGTCCCGCCATTCGCGCGGAAGCCTTTGCACGTCATCTTGAAATTGTTGACGCCACGTGCCCTTTCGTTGCGAAAGTTCACGAAGAAGCCAAAACGTTCGCCGCGCAGAAAATTCCAATTGTCCTCATTGGGCATAAAGGACACGATGAGATTACAGGAATCGTTGGAGAAGCAACGCCTTACATTACCGTCATTGAAACGCTTGCTGACATTCAACTTTTAGAACCAACCCACGCCACGCTTGCAGTGCTTTCGCAAACGACCATCAGTAGTGAAATGTATGAAATGTGTATTGCCGAGCTCAAACGGCGAGGATTCAATATTGTAATCCCGAAGCACCATGATATTTGTTATGCCACACAAGAACGCCAAGATGCCGTCCGTGCGCTGACCCGACACGTCGATCATATGATTGTAATCGGATCACGCACCTCTTCTAATTCCAAGCGGCTGGCAGAAGTTGCTCAGTCCGCAGGCTGCCCAACCGATCTCATCGCCTCCCCCGAAGAGCTTTCCTCACTCGACCTTTCAAACGTTCGACATCTCGGGTTAACGTCAGGCGCTTCAACGCCAGAAGCCTTACTTGATACGGTGCGAACGTTACTCTCTAAAAGATAATCGCCGAGACATTCTCTCGCGGCATGAGCGAATCTTAATATTAAATCTTTTGAGCAGGAACACCAAATGCCGTTGCTCCTGCATATAAATTATTGAGCAGAACCGATCCTGCCCCAAGCGTACAATGGTCACCCACTGTTTTCCCCGGCATTACCTTTGCACCGGTATAAAGCGTCACATCATTTCCAATTTGCGAAAAACCGCCAACGAATGCGGTGGTATCCATTCGCAAAAAATCACCTGCCGCAACATCGTGCCCTAAAACTGCACCTGTCTGCATAAAAAGAAAATCGCCAACGTTCACATCTGCTCCAACATAGGCAAAGGGCGCAATCACTGCTCCACGCCCAAACGTACTCCCGTCCAAAACTTTCGCTAGCGGATGAACACAAGAAACAAATTCTGCACCGCGCACGAGCAACCGTTCTACACAGGCTCGACGCACCGCACTTTTACCAACGCCACAAATAATAGGCGCCATAAGAGGAATATCATCAACGCCTCCGAGAATATGGGCGTAACCTTTGTAGCCTTCAAGCGCATTTTGATTGTCGTCTATCAGCCCAAGGACTTCATAACCGCAATCGTGTGCCCAATGAAAGACTTCACGCCCCAAACCGCCCGCACCAAGAATCAATACCTGTTTTTTCATTTTCTCTCCTCTTTCTGCGGTAACAGTTCATGATAAGCAGCATAGTGTCGTTTAACATTGATCCCCAAAACAGGCGACCCCGTATCAATGAGCAGTTGAGCATAAGCGAGGATAAAATAATCTTTATCGACTGATGTTTGAGCCGCCTCCGCCAATTGGCGTGCCGTTTCCAATCCCTCTTTGACACGCCCTTGCTGCACGACCATCTGTGCAGAAAAAAGCATCGCACGTGTGGCAAGATCGAACGATCCCGCCAAACAGACAACGCGGTCTGCAATCTGCTGAGCTTTCACATACTGTTTACGATTTTTCAAGAAGGACATATATTGGAAGAGATAAGCCATATTATCAGGCGCCAAATCATGTGCGAGTTTATAAAGCAGCTCAGCACGTTCAGGAGTTCTTGTTTCTTCGACAATACTCGCTGCCGCTAACACATCAATGAGGCTGGGCTTTGCAATCGCAAATGCAGAGAGATAGGACGCGATTGCTTTTTCATGCTCCGCAAGTTTCTCCCATGCACGTGCATTTGAGATTTCACGATCTGCAAGCCCGAGTAAATAAGGGTCACAAGGATTCATTTCAGAGGCTTCTTTGAGCTTCCCTTCAATTGCCAAATGACGCGCCGTTTGTAAGACCTTTAATACCGCACGAAGATCCTCGCCCGATTCCGTCGGAACTTTCACCCACGACATTTCATAATCACGAAAAGGTTCAAACTCCTTTGATAAACGTTGGCTCCCAATACCATCAAACAGGAGCTTACGTGCGAGAGTAGACTCACGTGGACGAATTTCCGGCGAGATTGGTTCCGCCAAAGCTTTATCCAACGCCGACGCCTCTGCGATAAAGCAGGAGAACAAACTTATGGCAGTATCAATCTCTGCGGCAAAAAGAGCATGCGCTAATTCGGGACGATCCAAAAGCGTTGAAACCGCCACAAAGTCCGTCGTAATAGGCGAACGCGAAGCAACTAATTGCCATTGGTCACGTCCTGTCATCCAAAGCTGAACATTTCCAAATCGTTGACGAAGAATCGCCACACGCTCCATCATCATTCGAGCATCAAGGCATCTTGCATCCATCGCATAAACGAGTACACCATCCTGAAACAAATGCGTCAATGCCGCATCCAGTGCCGCCGTTCCAAAATAATCTCTTTCGGAAGTCACCCATGCCGGCGGAAGCTCCACGTACAAAGCATCATATTGACCTTTAAGTTCATTCACATCATAGGTCGGAAGTGCTTCACCACCGGCAAGAAGCCGCACCGCAATACGCGCATTCGTCTGAGGCTTCAACAGCGTTGGAATCAGTTGCGAGGCAAAACTGGAGGCGGTATCAAATCCAACACGTCGAAGTAAACGACCTTCCCGCAACGTCACTCCCTCCGTACCAATTCCCGTATAAAGCAAATCGCGCGTGGCAATCGTTGCAAATGGATTCACATCCCGTAATAATTCTTGCGGTGCAGAACGCGAAGTAAAATACCATCCGACTAAAAGAACTACAGCAAGTACAAATGCCGATCCTCGCGTCCATTTCCCCCGCAACTCCGCTGCCAACCATGCAGGAGCCGAAAGTAAAAGTCCAACAAGGCAAATGTCTATCAACAATGTTGTGGACATTCTTCCCACCATCAATCGCGCCAAAATAAGCCCGACACATGCACCCACAAACGCCGTCATACGACCACGAGGAATCGCATTGCACCGCCAAATATAAACGAGCGTGAACGCTAATGGCACGAACCACATCATGGCATGATTTAATACGAACAGCCACCACTCCCGATACGTCAGATTGATTTTAAGCGAAAGGAATGTCCAGTCGTGAACCATTTGCACGGTATGACCAAACATTGAAAAGGCCATCACCGCACAAAGAACCGCCAGCGCAGCACAACCTCTTCCCCCTACCCACCGACGCGTCAACCATGCCAACGATAATGCAGCAACCATACTCGGCACAATCACGCCCCACACCGAAGCCTCTCCCGTCCACTGCCCATAAAGACGATAGGCTATTCCCGCCAGCAAGCCAGCAAAGATTGTAAACAACAAAAGAAAAGTCTGTTTCATCTATTTATCCTCTGTATCGACGCCACAAAGGCGCATCCCAACCAAGTAAAAACATCATCACCAAGAACCTCTTGGAAATCGACAGATACTGAGGCTGAAAAAGTTTTGCTTTTACCATCTCACGCAAAGAAGAACGAAAGTCCGCAAGGTCTTTCTTCCTTAACTCTTTCGTCTTTTGGAAAAGCCATTTGAGATTCTCGGTGAAAATGACATTCTGATAGGCATCCTTCACCTCTTTCCATTCGGATGAACGCTTTCCCTGTTCAACTAAAAAGCGCCCCACTTTCGCTTCACTCCGAAGATGCCATAACAAATAATCGACGGTAATTGCGCGACGCGTGACTGAGCATTCCCCCACACGATATCCATAGAATTTCTGAGGCATGACGCTCAACCGTTGAAGCTTTGTGGTTGCCTCACACAACCACAGCATATCTTCCCGCCCGGGGACTTGATCAATGTCAAACCGAACATCGCGCACACAGTCCATACGGTACAATTTGCCCCAAACACTGCGGAGGTTCGCTTGCGAGAAAACCGTTTTAACCGGCGTAGTCGAGCAGAACGTTTCAGGACTTGATGTCATCGCCAAAGAGGCATTCAACCATGCCATTGACTCCGCAGTCGATTCCCATGGGATTATTTCATAAGCGAAAATCACCGCATCCACACGCTCACCTTCCGCAACTTTCAGCGAAAGTTCCAATGTCCGCAATGCTAAGAGATCATCAGCATCAACAAACATCAACCAATCACCGCGCACCTTTTGCAATGCCGCATTCCGTGCCGCAGAAGGTCCGGCATTCTGTTGCTGCAAGCAGATAAAACGATTATCTTCAGCACTATAATGCTTCAAAATATTCCACGAGTCATCGATTGAACCGTCGTCAACACAAATACATTCCCAATCGGAAAAGGTTTGTTGACGAATACTTTCAATGGTTTGCCGAATTGTCGCCTCGGCATTATATACAGGCATCACAATACTAATCATAAGCCTATGAGCCCTCTCGTGGTACAAAACGCGGACGATTGTTTTTTGCCTCAAGGCAAATGGCACTATTCTTCATCTGATACGTTACCGTATGATGCCCCCATAGTGCTTCGATTGCAGTAATACATTCAGGAGAAGGATCAATACTCCACCGTTTATCCGGATTGAAAAGAATCGTTTTCTCGGGAAGTTCTAACGCCATGGCAACACTAAATCCGCCCTTGTGAGTTTCCAATATTTGCTGTAACTCGTTTAATCGTTTGGCAGATGCCGCGTCATTCTCAACATGACAACGAAGAGAAATCCCTTTTGCGAAGAGTGAGGGTGCCGATTGAAGCGTATAAACTTCGCTCGCAAAAACTTTCGTACCGCGATCGTCTTCACATTTAATGCGTCCACAGACAAGAATAGGCGTATCAAGGACACAAGCCGATTGATATTGCCCATAACATCGCGGGAACACCAAAACTTCAATCGTCGCTTCTCCGTCATCTAATATGAGCGAAGCCCATGGTTCTTTCGTTTTCTTTGAAATATTGACACGCAAGACACTGACAAATCCCGTTAGCCTTACCAACGTATCGTCCGGCTGTTGAGCAAGCTCGGCAATACGACAGGTGCGGAATGAACTCGCCAACGTACGATAGCGATCCAACGGATGTCCCGAAAGATAAACACCTAAGAGATCGCGTTCTTCTTGAAGTTTTTTCTTCTCACTCATCGGCGGACCATCGGGCAATGTTTCTTCACAAAAAGCTTTATCCGCCTCTTCTCCCAATGAATCAAAGAGTGAACCTTGTCCTGACGCTCCATCACGATCAGATTCGGCAACACGCGAAAAGGCAAAATCAATATTGGCTAATAATTGCCCCTGATGACAATGAGAGAAACACGCCATTGCGCCACTACGAATAAGCGCATCAACCACGCGTTTATGGACTAAGTTTTTCCCCTCATTGATATCTTTTGCCGCAAGACCGGAAAGGCGTTTACAGAAATCAATCAAACCTTTATAAGGACCATTCTTTTGGCGTTCGAGAACAATCGCATCGCCAGCAAGCACGCCCACACCGCGAATCGCACCAAGTCCAAATCGAATCGCCGTTTTACCTTCAGGCGAAAAATGCGAACGTGACGCGTTCACATCTGGCGGCAATACTTGAAGCCCCATTTCAGAGGCCGCAGCAACAAGCGCCGGCATCTTATCGAAATGACCTATTTCAGAGGAAATCTGCGCGCACATAAAATCGGCAGGATAATGCGCTTTGAGAAATCCCGTTTGATAAGCAATATAGGCATAGCAAACCGAGTGTGATTTATTGAAGGCGTATTCGGCGAACTTTTTCCAATCGCCCCAAATCTTTTCGATACGCTCTTTCGCATCTGCTTCACCGCGACAGGCTTCCATAAACTTGGGATTCGATAAACAGCCCTTTACGAATTTTCCGTAAAGCTCCTCCATCGTTTCAATTTGCTTCTTACCCATCGCCTTACGAAGGGAATCCGATTCGCCACGTGTAAACTGTCCCAAGGCTCGTGACAGCAACATCACCTGTTCCTGATACACCGTAATCCCGTAGGTATCCTTGAGATAATGTTCCATCAAAGGATGATCGTAGCTGATTTTTTCTTGACCATGTTTACGTTTGACAAAAGACGGAATATATTGCATCGGACCGGGACGGTACAGTGCATTCATTGCCACAAGATCTTCAAACCTATTCGGTTTCAAGACACGTAAATGCCCCTTCATCCCATCCGATTCAAACTGGAAGAGACCATCCGTTTCACCGCGGGAGAAAAGCTCAAATGTTTCTTTATCGTCGATAGGGATTTGCTCCATATCGACATCGACACCGTGGGATTCCTTAATCGATTCAAGACAGGCTTTTAAGACGGAAAGCGTCTTAAGCCCCAAAAAGTCCATTTTAAGAAGTCCAATCGGCTCAACAAAATGCCCCCCGTATTGCGTCGTCATCAATTCTTCATTATCGGTAGGCGTAATCGGGATTGTCTCCATCAAAGGATCGCGACTAATGATAATGCCACACGCATGAACACCGGCATTACGCGTCGTTCCCTCTAGGCGCATTGCCAATTCCATGATTTGTCGCTTCTGCGGATCGGGACCATCCAAAATTTCAGCCAGCCGCGGGTTCTCCACAAACGCTTTAGCAAATGTAATCTTCGGAGCTTCTGGCACCATTCCTGCCAACACATTGGCCTCTGCAATCGGATAATCAAGGACACGCGAAACATCTTTAATCGCGCTTTTGGGAGCCATGATTCCAAACGTTGCAATATGTCCTACATGATCGGCACCATATTTTTCAGTCACCCATTGAAGTACGCGCCCGCGCCCTTCATCATCAAAGTCCACGTCAATATCCGGCATCGAAATACGATCGGGATTAAGAAAACGTTCAAACAGCAAATCATACTTGAGCGGATCAATATCAGTAATACGCAAACTATAAGCAACTGCACTTCCTGCCGCGCTTCCACGCCCCGGACCGACAATCACACCGAGCGCACGCGCCGCTGCAATATAATCTTGCACAATCAAAAAGTAACCGGGGAAACCCATCGTCTTGATCGTCTCAAGCTCAAACTCAATCCGCGTGCGAATCTCCTCCGTCAAAGCCGCTCCCTGCCAACGTAACGCCGCACCTTTCCACGTCAGATGAGCAAGATAATCCGACTCCAACTTAATGCGGACAACCTTCTCATACCCCTTAAATTTCTCATATCGCGCGCCAAACTCCTTACACAACACTTCCTCGGGGAAACGTTGGGCATATTGTGCTTCTGTTCCAAACGCTTCTGGAATAGGAAACACCGGCATAATGGGATCTGAATTTAATTCGTACGCCTCAACCTTTTTCTCAATTTCGAGCGTATTATGCAAAACTTCAAGATGATCAGGGAAAAGCTTCTGCATTTCCTCGTAGCTTTTGAACCACTCCTGCTGCGTATAACGGAGACGTTTTCCCTCCGCCTGCTTCTTCCCTGTACTCACACATAGAAGAATATCATGCGCTGGTCCATCATCTTCCCGAAGAAAATGCACGTCATTCGTGGCAATGACCTTAATCTGCAACCGTGCACCCAATTTCAAAAGCTCATCACGTAAAATAACTTGGCGTCGATGAACCTGCGCATTCAACTGCTCTGCATAGACAGACACCACCGATGGGTGCAACATCACTTCAAAATAATAATCATCACCGAAAAGCGCACGATATTGAAGCGCGATCCGTTCCGCCTCATCAATCCGCCCATCTTCGATCATACGCGGAACAATCCCCGCAAGACACGCCGTCGAACAAATCAGCCCCTCGTGATAACGCTCTAAAAGTTCCCAGTCAATCCGCGGACGACCATAAAATCCTTCCGTATGAGCGAGCGAAATCAGCTTCAATAAATTGTGATAGCCCGTGAGATTCTTTGCGAGTAAAATCAGATGATCGCCGCTGCGTTGCTCTCGATTCTTTCGTCCTAATCGTGCCACATACGCTTCACATCCCAAAATCGGTTTAATCTTCGCCTTCCGGCAACTATCATAAAATTCTTTTAGACCAAACAAATTACCGTGATCGGTAATCGCACACGCACGCATCCCCAAAGCCTTAGCACGTGCCACCAATGCTGGCACTTGACACGCACCATCTAAAAGCGAATAGCCGGTATGAACGTGCAAATGCACAAATGGCACTTGTGGCACATCCACCGCGACCTCTTTTATTTTCTCACTCATTCTTTGTAGTATACCAAAAGCCTCCCTTCCTCTGACGGGCTCCCCTTATGGCGCGTGGCTTCAAAACCTCCGGAAGAGACACAGCCGCTGCCTATAAACTAAATAGACGTCGGAAACGAAACTACACTTATGCAGAATTGTGACTGCAAAAAGTACTCCTTCTGAGCGTGTTGAAATAGGTTCATAACTTTCTGGCACACAAAGAGACTTCACACCCGCCCATTCCATTCATTTTCCAAGCTTTAGTACTATTCCTCGCAGATTCCAAGAGATATTCCAAAACGTTTCGTCGCGCACCTCAATGAGGTAGAGCTCGTACCTCACTGACCCTGACCTCGTACCTCAGTGAGGTAGAGGGCTTACCTCACTGAGGCCGCCGCATCTTCATTACCGTGCCAGACTGTGCCACTTTGCATAAGTGCTGCTTTTGTTATGACCTCTTATGTGGACTTATGCAGAATAGAGTCCGTGCATAAGCAGGACTTTGGGAGTCAAAATAAGACGAATTTTATTGAGCGAAAAAGTCAATCGCAGTCCAGAGGTCTTGAAGCGTATGCAAGTCCATCAGATGACCGCGGAGCGTATTCGACCCGGGGAGTCCCTTGAAATAACGGAAAAGATGTTTACGAAACGTCAGTACCGTTGCCTCTTCGGCTGTAATATGGGAGAAACGGCAAGCACGTTCGCGATATCGAAGTTCAAGTTCAAGATGCCGTTTGGCTAAAGTGCAAGGATCTCCTTGCGTAAAAGAAAAGATCGTAGGACTTTCAAGCGCCGCACGTGCGATGAGAATGGCTTTAACGTTGGTCTCTGCCATCGTCTGTGCACTGGTAACATCAACAACGGAACCGTTGCCATAAAGTGGGAGTTGCGTGCTTGCGACAAGGTTGCGTAATTCTTCTAACGCAAGTGGCCCCATATGTCCTTGTGATGTATAGCGTGCATGAAACGTCATTGCTGCAACGCCTGCTGATTCTGCAATGTGTACCGTTTCAGCCCCCGTTTTCAACTGTGGATTGGGACCTAATCTTGTTTTTACGGTAACGGGGAGTTGAACTGCGTTGACGACCGCCTCCAAAATTCGTCCAAGGCGTGGAAGATCGTGAAGAAGTGCCGATCCTGCACCTTGTGAAGTAATTCGTGGCACAGGACATCCAGCATTGATGTCAATACCTTCAAAGCGTCCAAGCGCTTCAACTCTACGTGCCGCTTCCGCAAGCCGTTCGGGCTCGGCACCATAAAGATGTGCCCACACATGACGTTCTTCGGGAAAGGTCTCTAATAAGAAAAGCGTCTTTTCAGATTGACGACAGATGCCTTCGGCATTGACCATTTCTGTATAGGTGCGTTGTGCACCAAACGCTTCACACAACGTCCGCATTGCGGGCGTTGTAAAGTCTGCCATAGGTGCAAGAAAAAGAGGAGGAATCATTTCTTCCGAAGCCATCCGAAGTTCGACGCGGGGCGTTCGACTGACGGAGACTCAAGAATTGGCGCGGTCGCCGGAATTGCATTACGTTCAAGTTCCTCAATACGACGAAGCAATTGCTCTTGAATATGCGCATTTTCACGATGTTCTTCTTCGCGAGAATGCCGTTCGCGTTCCAAAGCTTTCGCAGTTTCTCTTAACTTTTCATCAAGGGTGAGGGAATCAAGCGTTTGACGTTCGGCTTGACCGACTTTAGTACGCAATTCCGTTTCACGTGCTTCAAGCGAAATAAGCTGTTTTTGCAAAGCACTTTCACGCGCGAGGGCGGCGGAAAGGCTTTTTTCTAATTCGGCATTACCGGTAGGGTTGGAACGTTGGACAACGGTAATCGGATGAATATAACCTTCTCGCCGAATATTTTCGCGCATCTGTAGAGGCGTGTCTCCGGTAAGTTTGCAAATGTCACGGAGACGCTCTGAAAGCTGAACCAGACGCATCCGTGCAAGTTCACGGATTTGGTCTAGCAATCGTTGTTCTTCTTCTTGTCCTTGACGAAGGAGTTCCGCTTCTTTGGAAAGAATTGCAAAAAGCGTTTCATCTGGCGGTGCTTCCGGCGGAAGTGTGCTTTGAGCTTTTTCGAGGGCAGTATCAAGCGTATGGATCCGCTGACGCAATTCACGCTCATGCTGGGCAGAAGCTTCTTCGGCTTCTTGAGCAGAAGCCTTAAGGTGGGCATATTCTAATCGCGTTTGTTCAAGTTCAGCGGCGAGCGTCTTTGCGTCGGGGATATTATCAACGTTCAATTCAGATTGGTGCATTTCAGCTTCTTGCCGCAATTCGTTAATGCGACGATCTTTAATCCGAAGTTCTTTCTCAAGTAATACAAGACGTTTGCGCGTTTCTTCCACTTCTTGTTGATGAGATTCTTCCGGGATAACAAGATGTAAAGGAAGCTCAATCGAAACGGGCTGATCGCCCGGATTTTGTGAGAGAACAGAGTTCCGAGGGAAAAGAGCTTCCGCGATAAATTTTTCTGCAGCGGCTTGAGTGATAGGTCCGTAGGGCGGACGTTCCGGAGCAAGGATATACCACGTCATATTAAGCTCGGGAAGTGTTTCGGCAGGAACCCATGAGATTCCATCGGTGGAGAGCGTATAGCCCGGCTTAACAATTCCTTGCGACGCCCACTGTACAAGCATCGCCGTAGGAATATTGTTGTTACTAATCTCTGCGCTGGGATTGCGAAGCGACCAACGTCGTGTATCTCCATCCGCCATAGTTAATTCTCTTTTCTATAATAAAGTGGCACTTTTACTGCATCTCTCATGAATTTTCTTCATCAGAGTTGGCTTTTAGTTCCAAGAGATGCAGAACGGATAAGGTTGACCTCATGCAAGATATCGCTCTCTGATGAGAATGAAAGCCCGAGAAGGATCGCATCTTCTTTCGACTTCATATGATGCAACTCATTATGAATCTTCGCGGCAATCAATGCAGCATTTGCATTTTTCATCAGTGTTGCACATCGTTCAGCTTCACGCGCCGCAACGTCTTTTTTACCGGTCTTATAAAGTGCCTTAATGCCCATCGTCCACTTTGCAATGGTTGTATCATAAAGTTCGGGACGACCGGCAAGGAGACGTGCAAAGAGTAAATTATAACGTGCGCGTAATTCGGCTGACCACCCATAAGTATCAATGTCACGCAATTGATCAAGCGCATATTCTGGACGTAACGTTTCAATCATCGTGAGTTGAGCGTCCGCACGTTCCTCTGCTGTCCAACGATCATATTGTTTGAGCCAAGCATCTTGAAGAAACTGAAGTTCTCCATTTTGTACATTTTCTGCTTGTGCAATACGCAAATCAAGTGTGCGGCGTGAAAGTTCCGTCCATGGAACCTGATAGCGATCCGCTTGCATAATCAATGCTTTTGCGCGATTATACTCCCCCATTGAAAACGCTTGTTGTGCGCTCGTTCTCAAACTCTTATCAGACTCAACTGCAGTTGTTCTAACACATCCACAGAATCCAATAATTCCAATTAAACTCAGATTGATTAGTCTCCACATCGTCTTACCTCAGTGACATAAGAATAACATAAACTCAATTTATTCTGCGAGTATCGCGGCGATCTTTGAAGGCGAAAAGCGTTCATGCGCGACATCAAAAAGTGGAGCGAAACGAGCGTCACGTTCGGAGTCCGTAAGAGCCGCCATACGGCGCATGGCATCCGCAAGAGCTTCTGCCGTAATATCGACCCAGAAGTCGCCGAGTTCTGACCATGGTGCACCTTTCGTACAGATGACAGGCGTGCGGCACCAAAGCGCTTCGGCAACAACCATACCGAAGTTTTCCGAACGTGTCGGGAGAATTAAACAAGCAGCAGATTTAAGAGCACGTACTTTTGCTTCGCCATGAAGCGCACCCAGGAGGTGCATTCGTGGAGCCAAAGGGAGATGAACACCTTCATTTGTACCAGCAATCGCCAGTGTCCATGTGGTTAGATTCGCAATTCGCCACGCTTCGGCAAGAAGGTCAAGACCTTTAAGCGGATGTAGTCGTCCAAGAAATAAAAAAGTCTGCGTACGCGATTGTTCCGCAACCGCATCAAGCTCTGCACCATTCACAGCGTTCGGAATGATACGAATCGGAGGACAGGGCGCACGAAGGACCTCACGTAATGTTTGCGCCTCGGTTTCCGAACAGGCATGCAGTGCGGTTGCCCCTAAAAGTACGTGACGATTAAATAAAACCCATGCCACCCATTTACGGATTCGTCCATACCGCCGATAAACAAGATTGAGAGCTCCGTGTGGCGAACAAAAATATGGGACGCCCGTCCGATGTGCGCAGCGTGCGCCCCAAAAGATTGGGAACGTCCAACATCCATGGAGATAGACACGAGAACTTTGCCGTATAAGCGTACGCAACTGCAAAAGCATTGTCCATGAAAAGTAAAACGACTTTGAACCGGTGCGTGGGAACACGTGAATCGTCACGCCCGCACGGCGACACTCGCGAAGGAGTGGATGCTCTTCTGCCCCACCGAGGAAGGCGAGCGTCACTCGATATCCTCTCCGTGCCTGATGAAGGGCTGTGAGCGCAACAGATTCCGAAAGGCCTCCACCGTCTTTCCAACATCCGGCGGCAATATGTACAAAAGATTGAGCGTGAGCTTCTTTTATACCGTTCTCGATTGTTGAGAGAAACGTATGGACACAAGTTTTCGCGGACGTAGCAGTCAATACAGCGGAATCAGCGACAAGAAGAGGTACATCTTCAAGTGCTTGTACAAGCGCCGAGAGTTCCGCCGCAGGAATAATATAACCATTACGTCCGGGACGGATAAGCGTTTCAGACGCGCCACAACGGTCTGTACCAATCAATGTCAATCCGGCGCGCACATATTCTGCCAACACCATTCCCCATCCATCAAATCGGCTCGGTAAAAGTCCGCAATCGCAATCCACAAACTGTTCCGCGATACGTTCGGGAGGAAGGACACCACACCGTTCGACACGAGGAAGCCCATCAAAACAAGAACGCAAAGGTCCATCGCCAATGATACGAAGCACCGCATTGGGATGCGTAGGAGCAAACTGTCGCCACGCATCGGCTAAAACATCAATCGCTTTACGGTAGATGAATGCCCCGACAAAGACAAAACGGTACTCGCTGTGTGGAAGTGGCACTGTTGGATGTTCGGCACGAGGCGTTACATAAGGAAGTTGTGAAACTTTATCTGGATCGATTCCCCAACCGTCAATGAAATCAGCTACGCCGCTTGAGCCAATTGCAAAGGCGTGAAGTGCAGAACGATTAACATGATGCGCAAAGAGACGCCGTTGCCATAAAGAACGCCAACGTCCTTGAGACCCTTCTGCAAAGAAAACCCAAGGGAGATTTTGAGTTTCACAAAAGTGAAGCACCTCCCAATAAATTTTATCGTGGTATCCAGTAAGGATTGCCGTACGTTGCGCATAGTCTGAAATTTGACGACGTGCTTCTTCAAGCGTAGAGAAGAAATGTTCTTGCTTCGGTAAAGTTTTTGGCTCACGCCAGCCCATGTCCGTGCGATAGGCATCATAATGTCCAAAATAACAAACTTCAATATCACATCCTTCGGCACGTAATTCATCAATCCATGCACGTTGATGTGTATTAGGATAAATCGTCCAGTAAACAAAATGACGTGTCGTACTCACAGATTCCTTATGTTCATTTCTTAGCAAGGGGACACGTAGCACAGACGAGACGCGGATTGTGACAAAAGTCGGCGTGGATTTGAAGCAATCCCTGTTGACGAAGCCCTTCCCTCGGCAATGAATTCGGTGACTCACCTGTTAAGCGATGCCACACCTCACGCATGGGAGCGGAAACATCTTCACTTGGCAACGCGTGGAGTTGATCAAGTTCAAGCGATCCAAGTGCTAACCGGTACGGGATAAAAAGGTTCGTGACAATCGCGTTGGCACGTGTTTTACCAATGGGCGCACCCGAACGTAATTTCAAGGGCTCACAAAGAAGTGTAGAGGCGTCAACAAGTGCATCCGGAAGTTTATCAAGCGGAAGCTCCAAAAGCTTGGCAATGGAATGAACTATTCCAACCGCACCTGCCAAACGACGAAATGGATGATTTTGCGGACGAAGTGTTCGGAAATCCCACGCATAAGCTGTTAAAGAAGGCTGAATACCACTTTGCCACCAAAGATTCCACAGTGGGCTCTGTCCTTCCGGGCTCAAAAGTCCAGCGACTCCTGCAAGGATGGCAAAACGTTGGAGAGAGGGAAAGGGCTTAATGCTTGCAAACGAAATTTCGTGTGCGAGTTGATGAAAAGGGAGCGTATTACGGCGATACCCCATCGTTGTGAGAAGGGCTTCATAAAAGGCTTGAAACGCATCGCCCGCGCGCACAGCATCTGCAAAAACTTTGCTTTTAGTTTGCAACCTAAAGTACCCAGCCGAAACAAGCAGGCGATCGGTTGCACCGGGATTTTCTGTAAGATTGAGAAAACACGGTCGCGTATTGTCGCTCAACGTTTGATAGGGATAATGAGACAAGTCGATTGCATCGAAAGAATAAGGGCCGTTCTGCTCCACAAACGGGCGCAAGACGAGTTGCGGAAGCTTCACCGGAAGCCCTTTGGCGAGAGGCGTTGCCTCCCAGACGACATGAAGAATTAGATTCGCATATGCAGGATCAGTCGCATGACCATGCGCGTCCCAATCGGAAGGGCGAAGGTGCAACTCCACATCACCTCGACGAAGAATGCCACCAATGGAAAGAAGCGCATCGTGAAAATCAGGACCATCCACGCGATTCCACACCCCCGGTTCAAGCACCGTGAGTGGCGTACCATCGGGAAGCGCAAGATCTACCGGACGCAATGCCGAATCAAACCACACCGCCTGTAATTGCGCTTCCGTGGGCATTCCAACGCTTTCCCTGCAAAGAGTAACGCTACTCTCGCGGAGATGCGCATAAACTTCGGCAGAAGAAACCGTATCCATTAGAAGAATTTACGTTTAGCAAAGAATAGAATCGTCAGGAGAACAAGAAGGGCGGAAAGTCCCATAATAGTAAAGAACCCCGTCGTGCTAACTTCACTTGCAAAGGGCAATTTAGTATTCATCCCGTAAATGGAGGCAATCAGCGACGGAACCATCAGCACAATCGTCATCGAGGTCAAGAACTTCATGACATTATTCAGATTGTTGGAAATAATAGAGGCAAAAGCATCCAACGTTCCAGTCAAAATATTGCTGTGAATGCTCGCCATTTCAAGTGCCTGTTGATATTCAATCCGCACGTCCTCCAACACGTCAATGTCATCTTCATCAATGTTAAGTTGGCGCGTGGTACGGATACGTCCAAGAAGAATATCATCCGCTTTAAGCGAGGTCGTGAAGTAAACGAGAGACTTTTCAATATTCAGTAACCGCATGAGACCTTCATTAGAGATCGATTCATGGAGTTCTTGTTCAACCATATCAGCACGTTGACGAATATCACGCAAATAGCGCAAATAAAGAATGGCAGCATGCCAAAGAAGATGAAATGTAAAACGGAACTTCTGTTCAGGTGGACAGACACGCCGAATTTGATCCAGAAAGGAAGCCGCGATCGGCGTCGGGCGATTGCACACCGTAATCACCGCATTCGACGTATGTACCACGCCCAACGGAAGCGTATTAAAGGGATGAAGATTCTCATTCGGTTCATGATACGGCACATGCACAACAATAAGAACTGTTCCGTCATCATCCACATCCAAACGAGGACGTTCATCTCGGTCGAGTGGATCGGAGATGAACTCTCGCGAAACACCTGTAAGCGTCTGAACGCGGAGAATTTCTTCTGTGGAAGGGTCTGCAAGATTGATCCAACAAGGGCCATCGGGAGTAACAACTTCACGCAAACTTCCATTGACCCATTGATAAATTGAAAGCATCTTAATGCCCCCTTTTCTTGTTTTCCTCGTTGCCGAGACAAACCCGCTCAAATCCGTTGAGAATACGCATTGAAAAAAGCGCAGCCCCCTTTAGTCTCCACAGGGAGTCCACTGTGGTATTACGGTATTTTTTTAGGATGAAGTTACTTTTGGAAGCTTTAGCAAAAAGAACGCACACCGTCTCAAACTCGTCCTTAAAAAGACAAGGTTTAACGGGCATCATCAATATTTCGTGCGCGATTCCGTAAATCATTATTCAAAGCTTTCATTCGTTCGGTTCATCTTAGCACAGCCACTCAATCAATGTGAAGAAAAAGCCGTTACAAATCGTTAGAAAAGAGAAATTCAAAAGTAAGCCAAACGACGTAATGGCATCAAGCCACAACTGCAATCCACTCTTTTCACGACACGTCAGAATATCTCACAAAGCTTTTATGCTAAACTCCCTACGTAAGTAAGGAGGCGATATGCGCATTCGTTCGTTAGTTGTTAGGATAATATTCAGTGGTTCTTTAATCACTGCAATGGTTTTCTTAGATGGGTGTAAAATGTCTGTCCCAGTTGAAGCCTTTGGCCCCGACGGTGGCGAACATCAAGTCGAATATTATCAAGGGACGCTATGGCGGACTTATCCATGGAACAGCGATTGGAAAGCCTCAAAGAGTTCGGTCGGCGGACTTACCAAAGTTCATTATCGGACAACTTACCTTGATGCCTTACTTACCGTACTCAGCCTGGGGCTTTATTCTCCCGTAGAAGTGGAATGGTGGGCAATCCCAGACTCCACAACAGGCCCCGAAATGCCCGAAGATTAAAGTATAAAATAAGGAGAAGAGACCATGCCTAAATTCTTTAATATCGTTCTTACCATTGATGGCACCGACATGGATATTGATCAAGCGAAAATAAAAGAACAGTGGGGAAATGTTGCCCGATTGCAACGGTGGGTATCCGTGCTAGACGTAACAGCTCAAATCACACATTATGAAGCCGGCATTGGCACACGTCCCGATGAATTCATTCCCGGAAGTGTTGCCGGTGTAAACTTAGAAAGCCGTGTCATTGAAGCCTATCGTACAGCACAACGCGATTGCGCGCATGCTTTTGATAAAGGATTAACACCGCGTCTCTATATTTTCGGATTCAGCCGAGGTGCTTTTGCGGCACGATGGTTAGCAAGTCTCATTGACTTCTGTGGTATTCCGCCGATGAAAGAGAGTGAACAACTTGCGATAAAAGCCTTTAGAAGTCACGATGTAGCGCTGGCAAAAAGCCTCTCTACTCAACATGGGTACAAGAACGTCCCCATTGAGATGCTCGGCGTATGGGACACGGTACAAACGACCTTCACCGAAGATTTTGGCATTCAAACTTTACCGGCTTGCGTCAATGCCGCCTACCACGCACTCGCCATCGACGAATGCCGCAACGCATTCTCTCCTACCCGTTTTATTTCAGACTCACGCGTAACCGAAGTTTGGTTTGCCGGTTCCCATACAGACATTGGTGGCGGCTATAGTGGGCGTGGACTTCCCGAAACTACACTTGCATGGATGTGCGATCGCGCACGCGAACATGGGCTTTTATTCGTAGATCATGCACCCAGTGAAAGTAAGCCGATGAGCCAAAAAATCTCATATGTTCTACACGATTCCCTCACCGGACCATGGAAGCTTTTGCCACACGCGGCACGTACCATTGCAACGACAGATCTGCTTCACCCATCCGTTCCAACCATGCACGAACAACTCCCCGGCTACGCCCCTACCAACCTCCCAGCCCACCCCAAAATCTGGCACAACAGAATGCCTGCACAATCGTGATACGTCACAAGCGATACACTTAAAATCTAATCGCTGGATTACCAAAAACGGTTGTACCTTCAGATACAGAGCGAAGAACAACACTTCCTGCCCCAACGACGGCTCCACGACCTACCTTTATATGTGGAAGAATTGTTGCACGCGTATGAATCGTTGCACCTTCACCCACAAATGAGAATCCGCCAAAGAAGCTAAAGCATTCACTCACGCAAAACCGTTCTAAAACAGTATCATGACCTAAACAGTTGTATGGGTGGATAAGTGTAAAATCTCCGACCTTTACATCTGCACTTACAGTTGTCATTGCCCCAACAAGAACACCAACTCCAAGAACTGCTGTTGGATGAATAATTGCAGTCGGATGAATGAACGTTTGGAAATATGCCTTTTTACTTAACATTATTTCAATGTACTTCTTACGATATTCATTTTTGCCAAGTCCGCAGACAAAGACATCGTTTTCCCGTGGGATAAAGTCCTCTACCGAGGAAACTATCGGAGGATAATTATCAAATCCATTGAGTGCATCTGCTTTGTCATCTAAGAATCCTTTCAGTTCATAATTTTCTCTGAACCGCTGATCCATTTGAAGATTATTCGCACACTCACGACCAAATCCACGCGCACCGATAATATAAACCGATTTCCGCATTTTAACTTACCTTCATAATTGATGAACTGTATAATCGTAAAAATGACGGCGTACTTTCCCTCTTAGAGAAAGTACGCTTTGTATCAAAATAAATGTGTTGTTTAGAATCTCTTTGTAATCTGACAGAAGACGTAAACTTTATGCAATTACATTCTTTTTGATGGAGATTTTGCCACGAATTCCACCCCCCCCCACGAGAAATCTCGTGCGCCGGAACGCCTGCAAGCGTTGTATGACATTCTGGAACGGCGTGGATTACAACAGCCCCTGCACCCACACTCGTGTACGCGGACAAATGAATCTTCGGAATCAGCGACGCGTTCACCCCAAGAAAACAGCCTTGTCCTAAATGACAGGCGCCTGTAAGTCGAGCGCCCGGAGAGAGCGTACAAAAATCTGCCACTTCACAATCATGACTTACCGATGCACCTAAATTGAGGATTGTATGCCGCCCCATTAGAACGTTTGTAGAAACCGCACTTTGTGGGCAAATAATACATCCTTCTCCCAGCGTTGCTGATGACGCGACAAACGCAGTCGGATGAATAAGCGTTGCAAAATGCGCCCCACGAACCATAAGACAATCAACATAATGCGCACGCGCTTCTGCATCACCTACAGCCACAAGATAGTAATCGTTCTTTTGCGGATGACACGCTTCGACAGATCCAAGGATGGGCGGTAATCCATCAAAGGAGTTCAATAAATCAGATCGATCATCCAAGAATCCTGCGATTGAAAGTGTCGGCAAAGCCTCTTTTGCATAAGACGCGACTTCACGCCCCATACCGCTAGCACCAACAATAATAAGACGTTTCAACATTGAACAAGCTCTACAACGTTTTGAGCAATGACACGAACATCTTCAAGGGCAAGCCCATGATAGGTTGGAAGCGTTAAGACACAATCAGCTGCTTTTTTGGCAATGGGCGTATTTCCACGCGTATCTTGATAGGGAGCAAATGCCGAAAGCAGAGGGTAAAAGTAGCGACGTGTAAAGACATTAAACGCTTTCAATCGCGCATAAACGCGCTCTCGCATTTCAAAATCAGGAAGAAGTACAGGGCAGTAAGCATAGTTGTGTCCAACCGTATGCCGCGCCATATGCGTTGGACGCGCCAACAATTTCACTGGCGTTCCTTCAAATGCTTGAGCGTAAATCTCCTAAATCGCCTTGCGATGAGCAATCAGATCGGGCAATTGACGAAGCCCACAACAGCCCATAAGTGCAGCAAATTCGTTCATTTTGGCATTCGTGCCAATCGCATCACACGTCGTTTCAGAAGTAATCGCGAAATTGCGCAAACACTCTAATCCACCTTGAATTGTTGCATCTCGAAAAGTTAGCAACCCGCCTTCAATACTATGAAAGAGTTTTGTGGAATGGAAACTAAACATAGACGCATCGCCATAAGTCGCAATTGAAGCGCCATCAAGCGTAACACCAAATGAGTGAGCCGCATCATAAACGATTTTCAGCCCGTACTTTTCTCCCAATCGCGCAAAACCATCGATATCGCAAGGATGTCCGTAGACGTGTACAGGAACAATTGCCTTGGTACGTGACGTAATCATTCGTTCAGCCGCTTCAGGTGAAAGGCATAGCGTTTCCGGATCGACATCTGCAAATACAGGAATTGCACCGATCCGGCGTAACGCATGACTGGTTGCAACAAATGTAAAAGGTGTCGTAACAACTTCTGCTCCGGCAAGCCCTAACGTTTGAAACATCAACTCAAGTGCTAAAGTCCCATTTGCAAATAACGACAAATTCCTCGTACTCAATCCCAACTGTTGCGCGAGTGCCGCTTGGAAACGTTCCAATACCGGCCCATTATTTGTCAGCCATTGATTCTTCCAGATTTCAGCTAGTCCCTGTGAGAACTCCTCCAATGGAGGAAGCCATGGACGCGTAACAAGTATCGGCGTTTCAAATTTTTTCACTCGTATCCCTACTTTCAAAATAAGGTACCCTCAACAGGGGCGCTCTTCGCTATAAAATTAAGTTGTAGCGCTAATGATACGAAATCCGAGCCATCAAAGCAATCCAGCTTCAGATTTAGAGCCTTTGTCAATCGATTACGCGGCGAGAGTAAGACCATCGCTCATAATAGGAAGAGGCTATTATGAGGTAAAGGAACTTTTATAAAAAGGTCAAATGAAATAGGATTGAGATCTTACAACAACACTTATGCAAGAAATTAGACGCAGATAATAGTCCTCATAAGAAAGAATGAGCCACTCCGCACATTCCGGTAACTGCTGTCCGAGCGAGCAACCTTATGCATTCATTTTCAGAGCTTTAGTCATACGCCACACAGATTTCAAGAGATATTCCAAAAGATTCGATTGCGTACCTCATTGAGGTACGAGGTCAGGGTCAATGAGGTGCGAGGTCTACCTCACTGAGGTAAGACTTTCACCTCAGTGAGGCGCGGCTTCAAAGCAACCGTGCCACAACTGTGCCATTTTGCATAAGTAGTGTTTCATTTCCGACTGCCGATGTGGACTAATGCAGAGTAAGTCCAGACTCATTGGGAGCAACGCTGCATCTCGTATTTGAGCTACGCGCACAAAAAGAGGACGACCGACCGGTCTCCCTCACGGCAGAAAATAAGTACCAATCGAAATAAGTGCGCTACCTATGTGGCAGAGCCTATTAACGTATAACGTTGTAAAATAAAGAGAAGCGATTAGGACTTAGGCTTGTGGCGGCGGATTGTTCCGATGAACCAATCCCATTTCTTCAAGCTTTGCAACGATTTGTCCCATGGCCTCATAGGTACGTAAGAAACCTTGTGGATTGAGAATGACGCGTTCAAATGGTTTAGGTACAGGAGTTTTACTTTCAGGACTTGGCTGAAGGCGCATAAAGTCCAAACGAATCATATTCTCAATCAAATGAATTTGATAAATACCATCACTGTAAACTTCAGTTTCAATTGCCATAAAATACTCCTTGATTATCCATTACTCTTTTCGAATTGTCTCATGAATGTAATCAATGCGTCTACCCCTTCTTCAGGGAAAGCATTATAGAGGGACGCACGAATGCCCCCAAGCGCACGATGTCCACGCAAGGCAAAAAGGCTTTCGGCTTCTGCGCCTTGCAAAAATTGATCTTCGAGTTCAACCGTCGGCAAACGGAAGGTAACATTGGTTATCGAACGCTCCGCAACGGGTGCGAGTGGACGCCAAAAGTCTGAACGATCAAGTTCATCATACAGCTTCTTTGCCTTTCGCGCATTGCGAGCAAAAACGTTCGGAAGCCCTTCGGTCAGAAGCGCATCGGTGACGTGTGAAAGGACATCCACCGCAAACACATTCGGCGTGTGATACAGTCCTGCCGCTTTCGCATGTTCAAGATAACAAAATGCTGCAGGAAGATTGCGACGAGCATTGGAAAGAAATTCCTTTTGCGCGACAACGACTGCTAATCCGGCAACACCTAAATTCTTTTGTGCGCCCGCATAGAAGAGTGCATAACGCGAGTAGTCGCGCGGTCTCGATAAAATATCCGACGACATATCTGCGCAAAGAGGCATGGGAGGAACAAAGGCGGCTTCGGGGAGACACGTTCCGGCAATCGTTTCATTCGTTGTCACGTGAGCATACACGGCATCGGCATTCCATCCCTCAGGTTGCGAAAGCGTCCGCACACATCCTACGCGAGCGGCCTGCTGTGAGGCACGTTCACCCCAATAACCACGCACGAGATAATCTGCCGCCGCACCTTCTCGTAAAAAGTTATACGGCAACATTGCGAACTGCCCCGAGGCTCCGCCTTGAAGCAATAAAATCGTCACCTCATCTCCTACACCTAAGAGCTGATGAAGGTTGGCAATCACATGTGCATGGAGTTCGGCATAGTCCGGCGTGCGGTGTGATAGTTCCAACACCGTTCGTCCAAGTCCATCCCAATCGGTTAAATCCGCCCGTACCGCCTCCAAGATTGAAGGAGCAATCATAGAAGGTCCTGCGCAAAAATTATACGCCGGTTTTTGAGCCAATAAAGACATCGCCACACCTCTCATTCATAGCATCGGAAGTTCGCACACTTCTATTTTCTGCACGCTGCTCATTTCACTGTTCCCATGGTGGAACAGAGGGAAGAACGCGCTCAAACTCGGCAACGCAAATTGCCTCCTGTTCATACGTATAACGTTCTTCATAAAAAGCATCATAAATGGTTTCATTGAATCGCGCCCACGACGCCTCTTCACGTCCGGGAAGAATCGGATAGAAACGACAACCAAACGCCTTCGCCGCTGCCAAATCTCCGGGCGCATCACCAATCATCAATACGCGTTCACGCAAATACTTTCCCTCGGTCAATACGGTTAATTGGTGAACCTTATCGCCTAACTCCTGCCCCGCAATCTGCCCAACGTAAGGTAATAATTGCTGCGATCCCCAATCTTGCTCCAACACACGTTCGGGCGATTGCGAGACAACGCCCGTATCACTGCGTTTCCACATCCGTTTTAATGCTTCTCGTGCGCCTTCATAAGCAGGGAACGTTACACCCGAGTCTAAAATGGCACGGTTGACCGCACGGCTCCATTCCAACAGCTTCTCAAGTGATGACGAACGGTGCGTCTCAAGCCATTGCACAAGTGCCGCATCACCCATCGGAAGTCCACTCTCCGTAAATGCGCGCAAAGCTTCCGTCGGAAGCCGAGGAAAATCCGCCGCAATGACAGCAGGATGACGATTGAAACATTCAAAGTTCAAGAGCATCGACTTAAACCGCGTAATGCCACGCGTGACCGAATAGAGATTAACGAAATCTGCGCACGCACAATAAACATCCGCCATCGCTTCGAGTCCGAAGCTTTTCACCAACATCGGTTGAAGAAATCCATGTTGTTTCGCAGCCATCGTATCAACGACACAACCATCACTATCCAATCCGACAAAGGACGTACACAAGGGCACCGTTACCGATTCATTCTGTTTCTTAATTGTGCCTTGCTCCATATGGATTCGCCTCTCTTCGCCACGTTCAACGCAAAGTATTCTGTTCCTGCTTGACTTCATCCCACACGCGATCCAATTCGGGTAAAGATAAAGCCGTCATCATGCGTCCCGAACTTTTCACCTTTGCTTCAACTGCGCGGAAGCGTTTTGAAAACTTTTCCGTAGCCACTCTCAACGTACTTTCAGCATCAATTTGAAGGTGACGCGCTACATTGACAAACGAAAAGAGGACATCACCAAACTCATCCGCAATCGCCTCGGCATCTCCGTCTTTGATTGCCGTGCGCAACTCTGCGATTTCTTCATCCAGTTTCGCCAAAGGCCCTTCGGCATCTTTCCAGTCAAATCCCACCTTCGCCGCCTTATGTTGCACGCGTTGCGCTTTCAATAATGCGGGGAGCGCCGCCGGTACACCCTCCAACGCTGAAGTCTTCGGCGTGGTATGTTCCGTCTGCTTAATCCGTTCCCAATTCCGAAGCACCGCATCCGTATCGGCAGCCTTGCCATCGCCAAACACGTGAGGGTGACGACGAATCAGCTTCTCCGTCAACGTTTTGACAACGTCATCAAAACAAAACTGCCCCGCGTCTTCGCGGATATCGCTTTGGAAGAGTACTTGTAACAGCACATCGCCTAATTCTTCCCGATGATTCTCAAGATCTTCTCCCACCATTGCCGAAAGCAACTCATAGCATTCCTCTTGCAAACAAGGCTGAATAGAGGCAAGTGTTTGTTCGCGATCCCACGGACATCCATCGGGAGCACGCAACGCTTTCAACACCCAACGCAACTTCTCAATGGGTGAATTAAAATCGGTCGGAATTGTTTTCATTTGATCTCCTCAAGAAAGTGCTCATTGTAACCGCCCTGCACGTTTGCTAAATCGGACAAAATCTGCGCTTTAAGCATCTCCACGGAACTAAACGTTCGCTCGGGACGAAGAAGATCATGCTCGAACGAAAAAGAGAGTTGCTTCTGATAAAGATCACCCTCATACGCTAAAAGATGCGCCTCTAAAAGTGGCGAAGCCTCTCCTTTAATACTCGGCGCAATACCAAAATTCACTAACGCGTCCAACGTTCCAATCCGCTCCACCGAAACCTTCGCCCGATAGACACCTCGCGCAGGAGCAACGCGTGTCGTGTCAAAAAGAACATTTGCTGTTGGCACGCCAAACATCTTTCGCGCAAGGCCACGCCCATGAACCACGGTTCCTTGATATCTCCATGGACGCCTAAGCATTGCCGCAACATCTGAAAACATTCCTGCGGTAATTGCATCACGAATGCGTGAACTACTCACGCGTACACCGGCGTATTCCGCATACGGTTGAACGCGCACATCCACACCATGCGCCCGTAACAATTCGGGTGACCCTTGCGCACATTTACCAAACCGCCAATCCTCTCCGCAAAAAAGAACGGCATGTTGGAAACAATCGGCGAACTGTTCAGGCGAAATTGCCGCAAGCTCAAGCGTAAAATCAACCGTTGCAAGATTGACGAAGCCCATCGCTAACAACTGCTCAAGCGTCTCTTCCTGCGAACAAATCGAACGTGGCGCACGCTCCGGTGCAAGAATAGAAAGTGGATGTTGATGAAAGGTCAGCACCCACGCATCACGTCCTGTTCGGCGAGCAAAATCAAGCGCGGCATTGAGAATGAGGCGATGTCCCGTATGCACTCCGTCAAACGTCCCGATGGCAAGTACAGCATCGGAGGGAATTTCTTCAATGCAATGGACAAAACGAGCCTTCACAACTTTCCAGAAAGATACTGAGCACAAGGAATCGTCCGCGCCACAAGGTCGGCGCGCGACATTTCAAGAAGTTCCGCAAAAGGCGTAGCGCGTTCAATATTGACAATCCCCGATTGAACTCTTCTCAACGCACACAAATGCGCACTTACGCCTAATGCCTGCCCTAAATCGTGCGCCAACGTTCGTACATATGTACCTTTGGTACTACGCACTTCAAAATCTGCCTCCGCACGTTCTGCCGAAGGGCGAAACGCCGTTACACGAAAAGAATAGACATGAATAAAGCGCTGTTCACGTTCACACTCTTCCCCACGAACCGCCATTTTATAAAGCGGTTGACCATCTATTTTAACAGCCGAATACATCGGAGGCGTTTGAAACACATCACCGGTAAACGCTTTCATCGCTTCGGTTACCGCCGCCTCCGTCAGCCCTTCAGTCGAATGAGATTCCGTAATTTCTCCGAGACGATCTTGTGTCGTTGTCGCCGCACCGAAACGAATGGTGCCGATATACTTTTTATCGCCACCCATGACGCGGTCGGAAATCTTCGTTCCCTTGCCAAGCAGAATCAACAGTAGTCCAGAAGCATCGGGATCCAATGTACCGCCATGTCCTACTTTTAGAAAGCCAAATTTTCTGCGTAACGTCGCAACCACGACATGAGACACCATGCCGACCGGTTTATCCACGGGCAAAATCCCATCGGGATCAGGTGAAACTTCGATCATAGGAGCGGATACCCTTCATCACGCATCAAGGCTGCGCCTCACGCGCAGAGGTAGAGCGATAGCTTAAACTTCGGCGTTATCCGCATCCTTTTGGGAAGCGTCATAGTCCAAGCGATTTAAGAGATCCAACACGCGATCGCCTTTGGCAATCCCCACATCCAGCCGAAAGCGAAGATGAGGGGTATAGCGTAAGTCAAGATTACGATTGATTAACGTTTGCAGTTCTTTTGAAACGTGCGAGAGATGACGAAGCCACGTGGGATGCTTTTCGGCATCCATAATTGAGACCCATACATCTGCATTTCGCAGATTAGGGGCGCAATCCACGCGGGTCACCGTAAGTCCGGCAATATCAATTTCCGGTTCGTTTCCGAGCACACGATAGAGATCCTCAGCGATTTCGCGCAGAAGCAGTGCATTGATACGGTCAAGACGATTGACAGGTGGCATGGGAACTCCTTACAGCGTCTTGGGCAACTCTTCCATCTCGTAGCATTCGATGAGGTCACCCTCCTGGAACGCTTCATATGAACCGAAGCCGAGACCGCATTCCTGCGCACCCGTTACTTCAGTGACATCATCCTTAAAGTGCTTCATCGTGTGAAGTTTACCGTCAAAGACAATCGTTTTGCCTCGGAAGATACGGTATTTATTCTTGAAACGGAAAAGTCCGTCAATCATCTGGCAGCCGGCAATCATACCGAGCTTACTAATATCAAAGACTTGCCGAATCTCCGCATGACCACGAACGACTTCCTTAAATTCAGGAGCAATCAAATCAAGCATACAGCGCTTGACGTGTTCGAGCAATTCGTAGATGATGCGGAATGTGTTAATGCGCACGCCATTTTGACGTGCCACCGTCTGCACACCCGGTTCGCAACTCACATTAAATCCAATGATGACCGCTCCACCATCACCGCCGGCACGCTGTACATCAGCGGCAGCAATTGATCCGACACCGACATAAAGAATCTTGAGTGTGACCTTCTTCGATAAAATTGCGCGCAGCGAAGCTTCCACCGCTTCGGCTGTCCCTTGCGTATCGGCTTTAAGAATAATGCCCAGCTCCACCATGCCATCAACGCCCAAACGTGAGGTCCAATCTGCCATCGTCGCCGTCTGTGCGGCAGAAAGAGACTGCATCTTATTCTCTTCCGCCGAACGCTCCGCGAGTTCACGCGCACGCTTCTCATTGAGCATCACACGGAATGTCGATCCGGCATCTGGTACGCCCGAAAGTCCGGTACACTTCACCGCGATTGAAGGTCCTGCCACCTGAACACGTTGCCCGCGTTCATCAATCAAGGCACGAACCTTTCCATAATATTCATCGCAAAGCACAATGTCGCCAACGTGCAACGATCCACCTTGAATCAAGAGCGTTGCGGTCGGTCCAAGTCCCTGTTCCAACTGCGACTCAATTACCGCACCATTGGCACGACGATTCGGATTCGCTTGAAGTTCAAGAACATCAGCCTGCAACAAAATCATATCCAACAGGTTTTCAACGCCTGCGCCCGTTTGACCGGACACTTCGCAACAAACCGTATCACCGCCCCACTCTTCCGGCGTGAGCCCTTCGCCCTGCAACATCTGACGCACACGATCGGGGCGCGCATCAGGCTTATCGCATTTAGTAATCGCCACAAGCATCTGCACACCCGCCAATCGCGCATGCTTAATCGCTTCCTTCGTCTGAGGCATAACACCGTCATCCGCCGCCACGATAATCACGGCAATGTCCGTGATATTGGCGCCACGCTCACGCATCGCAGAAAACGCCGCGTGACCGGGCGTATCAATAAACGTAATGAGGCGATCGTTCCCCTCTTCATCCTTGTGCGGTACAGCAATCGTATAAGCGGCAATATGCTGCGTAATTCCACCCGCCTCACCATTCGCCACGTGCGCACTGCGGATATAATCCATCAGCGTCGTTTTACCATGGTCAACGTGTCCCAAGAATGTCACCACCGGTGGGCGCAATTTCATTGCTTCAGGAAGATCTTCAGGAATATCATCATCCGCATCACTTCCCTTAAGAACAGGCTTACGTTCACTGGAACGCTTACTGCGTTCCTCCATCTCTACCGTAAATCCATATTTAGAAGCAATCTTCTGCGTCACTTCCAATTCAAGGTGCTGATTGATAGAGGCTAAAACGTTCAACCGCATCAAATCGGCAATCAACATATTCGGACGCATTCCGAGCAATTCTGCAAGCTCCTTCACCGTGACAGGCGCACGCAATTGCAACACTTTTCCATTGACCGAAGCGTGCGCGGCAGTTGTACCTGTAAGCGCTACGCGAGAAGGTACACCACCCGGCTTTTTACCGAAACGATTTGTCTGCGTTCCACGACGATCATTCTGGCGATCATTCCGCTGAGAACGCGCCGCACCGCCACGCGTATTATCGACACGCGCCCCAACATGAGGTTTCAAAGGCAAATGCGTTTTTTCACGTGCACCATGCACCAAAATTCCCGCCACCGGGTCATCATCATCTTCGACGACAGGACGCTTCGGAGCTGTGACTGGCTTCGGTTGTAAATCGGCATCCGCCGCACCCGAATCGGGAATCACATCTTCAACCGAACCACCATCCGAAAGCGTCACCGAGACGCTCGGCATCGCAGGTCCAGAAGCCAACGCAATTTCAACTTCGGTGGGGACTTTTTTCGCCGCTGGTTCAACCTTTACAGCAGGCGCTGGTTCAGAATCTTTCGCGAGTTCTACCGCAGGAGTAAGAGACGTTGTTGCGTCCTTCACCGGTTCGCTCTCTGGGACAAGCGCATTCTCTCCCTTATGCGCTTGTGCAGCAAGCGCATGGCGGTGAGCAGCATCAACCGCTTCGCGGTTTTTCTTCGCTTCTTCTGTACGCGCAGTTTCGCCCTTGGCCTTACGTGCGGCATGCGCCGCCTCATAATCAGCGAGCATTTGCGTGCGCGTAGCCAGATCTAACTTCGCAAAATAATTCTTAAGCTCTGTCACTTCGGCAGGCTCCAATGAGGAGAGCGTTGAGGTGACCTCGCAACCCATCGCCTTGGCTTTTCCCAACACGATACCGGCAGGAAGTTTAAGGCTCTTGGCAAATTCGGATACTCTCATGCGTTACTCTCCCTTGGCGTCGGCAATCGCCTGCGCGTGTTCGTAAATATCTTTAACGGTGGCTTCATCTAAGCCCGTCTGCGTTTGGAAATAAGCCGGTTCAGAGAAAAGAACGCCTTCAATCGAATGGAATCCGCAATCCACCAATCGTTCAGAAACAACCGTGGTGACTCCTAAGTCCTTCGCGAGCTTATGAACCATCTGATCGCGCTTGCTTTCAAAGGTGCTTTCGACATCTTCGCCCACTTCCACTTCATCCTTCGTGATGGCAATCTTCCACCCCGTCAGCTTCGTTGCCAAGCGGACATTCTGTCCACCGCGACCAATCGCCAACGACAGCTTGTCTTCTGGTACCGTTGCAAACACCGTATGGCTATCATCATCAATCTGCAACGTTGTCGGTTCCGCTGGTTGCAATGCCGCACGAACAAACTCTTCAATGTTGTCACTGAAACGAACAATATCCAACTTTTCGCCATTCAGTTCACGGACAATGTTACGAACACGTGCGCCACGCATTCCCACACACGCTCCGACAGGATCAACCGCAGGGTCTAAGGTACGTACCGCCAGTTTGGAACGATATCCTGGATCACGCGCCACGCCCATAATTTCCACCACGCCATCAGCAATCTCTGCGACTTCAAGGCGGAACAGCGCCTTCACAAAATCAGGGCACGCACGTGAAAGCGTAATCGCAGGACCAGAAGATTCATTCTGCACACGCAAAACATACGCACGCATCACGTCACCCGTGTTGTACTCTTCAGAAGGAATACGCTCCTTGAACGGAAGCAACGCCTCAGTTTTACCCAACTCCACGAAAACATCTTTACGAGCAATCAACTTCACCGTTCCGGTGACAATATCGCCGATACGATCCTTGTACTCGTTGTAAACATTGTTGCGCTCAGCCTCGCGAATCTTCTGCATAATCGTCTGCTTCGCCGTCTGCGCCGCAATACGACCCAACTTTTCCGCCGGGAACGGCACCTTCACCGTATCACCATCATTCACGGTAGGATTAAAACGACGTGCCTGTTCAACCGTTAAAATACCGAAACCCGATTCTGTATCCGAGACGGCATAAAGATCCCACGCCTTGATTTCAAGCGTCTTACGGTCAACCTTCACCGTAAAGTCTGCCGAAGTCCGTGTGTTTTTACGCGCAGCCTGCTCCACCGAGTTTTCGATGGCCTGCAAAATAGTTTCACGATCCACCCCACGCTCACGTTCAAGGTAACCGATCACCGCCGCAAACTCTGCATTTGTCGCCATCGCACTGTCTCCTTCTTCGTCTAACAAAAAAGCGCGGGCACTGCCCACGCCTCTACTTCTTAATAGAAAACGTATGCACTATATCTTATCCCCTATCTATTGTCAAACAGCCGCTGGAGAAGATCAGCAGCGAGGAAGAATCCTGCACACGCGGTCACCGGCATATAGGACCCTAAAGATTCGCCCTTCTCCATCGGCAACGGTATTTCCACGGAAAAGACAGAACGAACACCGGACGTAATGCCCTGTTCACGAAGCCCCTTGCGAACCGCTTTAGCTAAAGGGCAAACTTGTGTTTGGGCGATATCCGCTACGCGCAGAGAGCGCGGATCCAGCTTTCGTGCGGCTCCCATCGCACTCCAAACAGGAATCCCCAATCGAACCGCGGCTGTTAACAAAGCAACTTTTGCGTCCACATCGTCAATCGCATCCACCACCGCATCCGGAGCAAGACGTGCGAGGATTGTTTCGGCATGACAAGATTCGACTCGTAACGTTTCACCTGAAACGTTACAGTCGGGTGCGATATCACGCAGACGTACAACGGTGGCTTCAGCTTTGGAATGACCGATTACAGAAACTGCGGAAAAAGGTTGCCGATTCAGATTAGACCGTTCAAACACATCTCCATCAATCACGTGAAGGGTGCCAATACCACTCCGTGCCAACGCTTCGGCACAGGCGCCGCCCACCGCACCAATCCCGATCACCACTACTTTTTTCTCGCGAAGGCGTTGTACCGCCTCCGTCCCGACCAACGCAACGACACGTGTCAAAGCTTCAGGAAGTTCACTCATGAAAGAAGTCCTTCTATTTCCGTCCACGTCAACGTTTGAGCGATAGAAGCATCCGAAGCATTTACTGTAGCTTCGATTAACGCCTGTTTCCGCTGTTGCATTTCCAAAACCTTTTCCTCGACGGTGTCTTCCGCAATCAATTTAATGGCATGGACTGTTTTCTTCTGCCCGATACGATGTGCACGATCTGTTGCCTGTTCTTCAGCGGAAGGATTCCACCAAGGATCAAAATGCACCACCATATCTGCGCCGGTCAAGTTTAATCCTGTACCACCTGCCTTTAACGAAATCAAGAACACGGGGATAGAGGGCGTTTGATTAAATAAAGAACATTGCCCGAGCCGATCCTTGGTTGCGCCATCAAGATAACAGTAGGTCAACCCTTCCGCTTCCAATCGTTCCGCAATCAGATGAAGCATCGTTGTAAACTGCGAGAAAATGAGCAACCGATGATGTTCGGCATGCGCCTCCGCCAGAAGCTCCATAAGCGCATCCAGTTTAGCGGAACTTTCTTCATTGGGACGCGCCACACGCGTTTTTAACAATCTTAAATCACAACAGACCTGACGTAAGCGCATCAGTAATGCGAGCATTTCAAATTTCGACTTCTCAAATCCTTTTGCTTTCACCAACCCGCGCATTTTTTCGAGCATCGCCGAGCGCAATTCATCATATACACGACGCTGATCAGAAGTGAGTTTACAATAGGTAATGGAGCGAATCTTATCCGGCAAATCTTTCGCGACTTCCTTCTTCACGCGACGTAATAAGAATGGATGCAATTTCTCGCGCAAACGACTTTGTGCTTCTTCGGCATCGGCGCCTCCAAGTGCAACACGCTCTTCATAGCGAATCTTAAAGTCCTCATAGCTTCCCAAATATTTCGGCATCAAGAAATCCATAATCGACCATAAATCTGCCACGCCATTTTCAATCGGCGTACCGGACAAAACAACTTTCGTGTCGGCGACCAACCGTTTGACGGAAAGTGCATTCTGCGTATGTTGATTCTTAATCGCCTGCGCTTCATCAAGAACGATAACTGAAAAACGGCACTGCTCATAAAAATCAATGTCGCGACGAATTAACGCGTAACTCGTAATGACGACATCCGCCTCCGGAACTTTCGCGAACAGTGCTGCACGGTCGGGACCGGCGACAACCAATCGACGCAACCACGGTACAAATTTCTCAGTTTCACGGTTCCAGTTCTCAACTAAAGAGGTCGGGCAGATAATTAACGCAGGAACACGCCGAGCCTCTTCACGAACACGCGAAAGTTGTAACCACGTCAACGTTTGAAGCGTTTTACCTAATCCCATCTCATCCGCCAAGATTCCACAAAATCCGCTCTCCTCCAAAAACCGAAGCCAATACACCCCTTCCTTTTGATAAGGACGAAGCGTATTTTCAAGTGCTCCCAGCGGGATGGTTTCAGGACGCATCAAACGGTTTTGCCGTGACGCACGCCCTTGCCAATCAGGCGAGGATTCAAAATCTATGCCCTCCATCGCCGTCAATGCCGCTTGCACAAAAGGCGCGTGCATTGCAGAAATACAAGAGGAACCCGGAGCAATACCTGCCCGTGCGGAACACGAGTTCACCATCTCACGCAAAGAACCGATTGCACCAATATCAAGAAGGGCAGTTTGCCCGTCTTTCTCTATATATGCATTTCCACACGCCATTGCCCGTTCAACTTCAACAGGCGTGACCTGTAGAACTTGACGCGGCGAAACGAACTCTGTACGCAGTTCAAACTCTGCACCTTGCTCCTGAATCCGAATGACGGGCACAATCACTTCCGCACGATCAAAAAACTCCGCAAGAGGACCTTCCAAATCCACTCGCCAACCAGCACGGCGTGCTGTAGTCACATATTTACCGAGCAAATTCAACACCGCACGTGCGCCTGTAATCGGTTGCAAATCTTTCCCATTGCTTCCCATAAACCCCATCTCACGGACGCGGTGCAGCGCCGCTTCTTCCGCGTCAGGATTACGAACAAAGCAATGATAGAAATCGTCTGGATCTGGAACCGCAATATCCGATGGCACGTTCGCTGTCACCCATTCCGCTCCGTACTGCGCACGAAGCACCGCGGAAACCGAAGCCGGTGATCCACGCAACGTCAATCGAAAGCGAGGCGTACCAGCGGTCGTGGTAAAAAGATCGGGCGTTAGCTCATTGTTCCCCATCGGCAACACTGCCGTTAATAAAGGAAGCTCGGTCTTAAAAAAGGAAATGATCGACTTCCGCGGAAGACGTTCAGTCTCACGATACAGCGATTGAAACGGCACGGGGAGTACGTGCGCGAGCGGACGCGCACATCCACATCCCCACCACCATCCGACGCGCCCACAAATTAAAAGCCGTCCCTCGGCAGGACGTAGCACCGAAAGTTCAACACATTCTTGTTCTATCTTAGGAACAAGACTTAACGGCGTTTCCACTGGTGCAAGCAGACATTTCAACCGTACCTTGTCCGTGGCAAATCCAAGCCAACTTTGTACGCCACAGCGCAAGAGTGACAACAAATCCGCTGGAGCAAGTGTCAATGTTTCACCGAATGCTCCACCAGCAATATCTTCCAAAATACAAAGCACATTCTCATCCGACTCCGAGAACTGATATCGCCCTTGAGGCAACGTCTCTGGCGAATAAACGCGTGATTCAACGAAAATGCGAAGAACAATCCGTATCGCTCCTTGATCAAACTGTTCCCCCAACGTCGTAGGAAGAAAGATTCTCAGTAAGGCAGGAGTACCCTGTGCCGAGCGGACAATCAACCCTTTCGCAGAATTGATCTGCGCCATTGTCGCACGTTCATGCGCATACATGGCACGACGTTCAGCATTCCCATAATGGTGCATCACGCCTAAAGCGACCGCCATCGCGTGTTCACAGAGCAACCCTGTATTATGCGAAAGAAAACAGGGACATTCACCTTCTACAAAACCGTTCGCCGTCATACGGAACTTGACGTGCATGGCGGAACCATGACAGATCACTTCCCCCTCGCCCTCAGGGTATTGGAAAGAGATTCGATTGACCGCACCGCTTTTCACCAACGCCTCCGCCCGGGCAAAGAGCGTCGGACCGCACCATTTTATGATTTCTGCTCGTGTAGGTGCGCGTTCGGCGGCAAACGTCAACGTTTCTGCGGTCGCAACTTCTCCATGCGCTTGAAGATAATGCAATGCCACTGCAATCGCATGGCGGCACACGCCGCCTTTTTGAGCCGTCGCACAGTTGCAATCCACGTGCGGACGCTCTGCGCCTGTCCCCATTGTCAACCGCACAATCAACCGTGAGGCGCCCATCGTCACCGACCCCGCAAGAATATTTCCCTTCACTTGCGTCCCGTGCACCGCCCCCGCTGTAAACAGCTTACTCCCCTCCTCCAAAATATCAGAGGAAGCCCACGTCATGACATTATTACGGGAGAACTCCATAGACGTACGCCGATACAATTACAAAGAGGCTTCCGTGCGCACGAGGAGTGCCGCCACCTTCGCCGTCGCATCAGATAAAGGCAATGCCGCCAACGCCTCATGCATCGCCGTCAACAACGTCGGATCGGCATACAACAGCCCGAGTACCTCTGCGATTTGCTCCGGACGCACCGTCCGTTGATGAAATACGATTGCGCCCCCTTGACGAACCAATGCCTCTGCATTCTTCGTTTGATGATCGTCTTTTGCTGTTGGCAATGGGATAAATAGCGTAGGCACCGCACATTGGGCAAGTTCAAAACACGTTGCCGCCCCTGCACGCGCAATCACCACCTCTGCCCGACCATAAAAGAATCCAATGGAATCTATAAATGCGCACAGTTCAACGTGTGGCAAAACCTCTTTATAAATCTCACGCATCGCTTCCATATCGGCGACGCCACACTGATGAACAATCCGAACCGTCGGTTGGGCACGCGCAAACGATGCCAAAATCGGCGCAACTAAAAGGTTCATCCCATGCGCCCCTTGACTTCCGCCCGTCACGAAAATGGTAAACGTCTCCTCTTCTTTCGGCAATGCACGCGCCTTCTCCAACTCCGCAAGCACCGATGCACGCAACGGCAACCCTGTTAATTCCGTTTTAACCCATGGAAGTTGCGCAGCCGTTTCCGCAAAAGAAAGTGCTACCGCCTCAATCTTCAAGTAACGTGAAAGGAAAACAACGGCCTCTCCTGCGACACTATTCGCCTCATGCATCACCACGGGGATGCCGAGCCATCGTGCAGCCACCACAGGGGCAAAGCTCGTATATCCTCCTGTCGTAAAAAGAAGTTCCGGACGCGTCTTTTTCAAAAAAGCACGGCAACGTAAAATCGCAATGAGATTCCGCACCACATGACGCATCGGCATCGCCCCAGAACACAAAGAGACTCCCGACCAATTCGCCACCGCACGACGATCCGCTTCCCGTTGACCTGAAACAATCAATGTCAGTTCATGCCGCTGCGCACGAAGCGCCTCTGCGACAGCAATCGCAGGATTGATATGTCCACCCGTTCCACCACAAGCAATCGCAATCTTTTTCATTTCTGTAGTTTATCAAAGTTCCCTCCCTCTGCTCTCTACAGACAACATCGCTATTGGATGTAATAAAATAATTGCAGAAGAGCGCTAACGTGCTACACTATCAAAAGTTGTAATAGCGGCTATCCGCTCCCTTATATTAGGAGAAATCAATGAAACGTTCACTTGTTGTTTTTGGAATGACTCTTCTTTGTGGTCTTGCACTTGCAGTTCCTCGGCGTGCATGGATTCCGGCAGAAGCCGATATGGTATTGATTGCGAGCGGACTGGATGTCACTCCCGATCCCGCCGTAGAAGCTGCGTGGGATACTGCCAATAAAGAAGCTAAGCTTGATACCGCTTCCACTAAAAAGAATTGGGAGATGATCGATGCCGATTTGCGTGAATTTCTCACAGCTTTAGGGATTACGCCTGACACCAAGCGTTCGCCCGTCTCCTCTCTCACCTTTTCCTGCGTAACAAAAACATCGCCAGAGATGCCCGAATTCATTCTCGTTATGGAAAGTAAGACATTTCAAGCGGAAACAATCGCCAAAGCTCTAACTGACTATTTTAAGAAAGCAGAGATTCAGGCGAAAATCGTTGCACCAGCACCAAAAGGTTCATGGTACACCGTTCAATTTGCGAATGCTCCGGTGCAACCCGATCAGAAACTACCGCCAATGGGCTTCCGTCAGATTAAGAATGGGATTGTTTTGACCTTTGGTGAATTTGCTCCGGTCGATGCACTCCTCAAAGGTTCGCGTCCCTGCCTTGCCAAAGACAGCCCTCTCGTAGGCGTATTGACTCCTGTACGAAAATCGCCAACGTGGGTCAAGTTTTGGGTCAAAGACGTTGCCACGCTTATCAAAAAGAGTTCCCCCGATGCCGAAAAGACACTCCAAAACAAGGCACCTTTCCTGCTGAAAACGCATCAGACAAAATATTGTGCATGGCTCGAAGGCGTTAAACAAAACTTTCAATTAACGTTCACGATGGACGATGCCGCCGCCGCGACACAGATGCGCGACCAACTCACCATGTACAAGATGTTAGCGGCTAATTTCCTCGCAATGTCCGGTCAAGTCAAATCGACTTCTGAACTTCTCAAATTTTTCAATACAACGCTCCTCTGTGAAGCAAAAGAAAACAGCTCCTCCCTTTCGTTCTCATTGACCCCCGACTCAGCAGCCGCACTACTCCAAGAAATAAAAACCGTCTCTGATTCAATCAGTAAGATGGAAGCACCACAAGCGATGCCTCCGAGCGTCATCAAGGAAGAAGTCACGCCCTCCGACAAGGACGACGAACCACCTATGACGCCAGAAAAAGCTCAAAAGATTCTTGATGGAAATGGAAAATAAACGATGACCTTCACGCGTCGCGCTTTTCTCGTTTCATGTGGACTCACCGCTGTTTCCGCCTTTGCGAAAACAGCGGTGAACTGTTTAGAAACGCCTCGTCCCAACTTGCTCATCGTTTTCCCCGATCAAATGCGTGGACAAGCCATGGGCTTTATGAACATGGATCCGGTTCGTACACCTCGTTTAGATGCCTTCGCACAACAGTCGTACGTCTTTACGCAAGCCGTCAGCAACTACCCCGTTTGCAGTCCATTCCGCGGCATTCTCATGTCTGGCGCACTCCCGTGGGTCAATGGTGTAACCACCAATTGCGTCGCCACAGATCAAACGCCTTCCGTTGAACTCCGCGAAGATCTCCCCTGTTGGTCCGATGTCCTCCACAACGCAGGCTATGACCAATACTATATCGGCAAATGGCACCTTGATGCGCCTCATCGCCCATGGATTCCCACTTACAATAATGCTGGCGCCACCAAATGGAACGAATGGTGTCCGCCGCAACGCCGCCACGGGTTCAACCGTTGGTACGCCTACGGCACCTATGACTCCCACCTCAAACCGATGTACTGGGAGACCGAAGCCGCGCGCGACGGTTTCAAATATGTGCCACAGTGGGGGCCTGAACATGAAGCAGACAAAGCCATTGCGTTCTTAAAGGAAACAAAAAAGGCTCCGTTCACCCTCGTTGTCTCGATGAATCCGCCTCACACAGGCTATGAACTCGTCCCTCAACGTTACTACGATCTTTACAAAAATCTCCCGCCCGAAAGTTTCATCCGTGGCGGAGCTGTCCCTCCCAAAGGAACAGCCCGCGGTGACTACTTCCGAAAGTTTGCCCCTTACTACTTTGCCGCTATCACCGGAGTAGATGAACAGTTCGGACGCATTCTTGACGCATTGAAAGCCACTGGACACGAACAAGATACGATCGTTCTTTTCTGTTCCGACCATGGCTGTTGCCTCGGTGCCCATGGACTGCTCGCAAAAAACAATCCGTACGAAGAATCCATGCGCATTCCTTGCCTCATCCGTTGGCAAGGACATATTACGCCTAAGATGAACAGCACCGACCTCGTCGATAGCTTCGACCTCGCCCCCACGCTTTTAGGATTGCTCAATCAACCGATTCCGCCCACTATGATTGGGCGGAATCTCACGCCGACCTTGCTCGGTGAAAAAAAGCAGCCCCTCGATAAGCCCTGTCTTTATTTACACCTTGGAAACGTCGATGCCATTGACGCCATCCCCGGAACGCCGCTCTCCACTCCTCCTTCCACGCTTCCTGAACGTGTTCCTTCCAACAATCTCCAATATGCGCACAGCCGTACTGGTCGTCGTGGACTTCGTGGGACACAGTATAAAATTATTTTCGCTGTCACAGAACAGCCAACCGTTCTCAACGTCACCCTCTTCGACCTCCGTGCCGATCCCGATGAACGCGAGAACCTTGCCACTCGACTTCCTGAAAAGGTCGCCTCCCTTCGCGCCGAATTAAAGTCGCGCCTTGTCCAACTCCACGACCCTTTCGCGTCGCTTC
>JAVVWU010000001.1:0-105887 GCA_036651955.1 Kiritimatiellia bacterium | reverse complement strand
ATGCGCCTTTACGGACGTTTTGCACAGAGGCGGTGTATCCTTTTCGTCGGCTGTCCACGTGGGTGAATGAACAAGTCGCGGTGCGTTTCAGCGCGGCTTGGCGCGGGCTTTGTGACGGTCCCATTCGGGCAACGTCTGAACTGGAAGTCGAACGGCTTCGCGTGATGCTGGAGGTGGCGGAGCGGACGGCACAGGAGACGGAAGAATTGCGCGCGGCGTTAGGGTGGGTAAGGACGCAACCGACAAATGTTTTGGCGGTGCCGGTGTGGTCGCATGGCGGTGGACTGGGTGTATGGCCGCGATTGGTTTTGGGCGCGGGAAGTGAGAGCGGCATTTCGGCGGGGGATACGGTGGTGGTGCCGGAGGGATTGGTCGGACGTATTGACGCAGGGGTGACGGCGCATACGAGTGAGGTCATTCTGATATCCGATCCGGGGTGTCGCGTGGCGGCGGAGGTGTTTGGCGTTGCCAAAGGGATTGTGGAAGGTGCGCGCGGGAACGATTGGGGGCGGTCTTCGGAAGAGGATGCGCTTTATGTCGCTCAACCGCTGCGGTTACGGTTCATTGATAAAGCGGCGCGGTTAGTTGCCCGTCAACAGGTTTTGACGGAGGGGAGTGGTGGATTATTTCCGCGTGGGATTGTGATTGGGTCGATTGTTGAAAAAGTGCAAGGCGATCCGGAAGATTTACTGGGAGAGGCGCGTATTGAGCCGGCGGTAAATCCGGCTTTGTTGCGAACGGTTTTCGTGTTGCGTAGAGGTGGGCGCGATGATCGTTAATCAATTTTGGGATCGCGTGTGGCTGTCACTGTTTCTTTTGCTGTTAGTCGGATTCAGCGTGGCGCTGTTGCCTGAAAATCCAATCATTCAGTTGGCATTTGTTCCGTGCTGGATGGGATATTGGCTGATGACGCGATCGGTCAAGACGCAATTATGGTTGGTGCTGTTTGGCGGCTGTCTCTGTGAAACGGTCTGGGGATTGCCTTTGGGTGCGTGCCTTCTTTTTTACCTTTTGATGGCGCAATTGTTGCGTGCGTTGCGGGAACGTTTCCCGAATCGAGCAACGCCATGGTATGGGGCGTTTATCGGGATGAGTGTGGTGCCATTGATGTTGCTCTGGTTATGGTTTTACACGTCGATCGTGTGGAGTATCGAGAGAGCGGGAATGCTGACTCCCGGGCTTTCGGGGATGGTGATTGCGCCAGCGATTGGAGGCGTGGGAGGATTTATCATTTTCGGACTTGCACACGTGTGGGATTTCCGTTGTTTCCGTGATCGCGAGGAAACGTGTCATGAGAGTTGAGAGCGATCAACCGCAAATGATTCGTTCGTGGACGCTGTGGGTCATTCTCGGCTTTTTCATCTGCGGATTTGCCGTATTGATTGGACGCTTGTGGAGCGTTCAGATTCGTGACAATCCAGAATATAGTGGTGCGCAGTTGGCACAAAGTTATCGGCGTGTTCAGACGCCGGGGATGCGTGGACGGATCTTGGATCGTAATGGCGTCGTGCTGGCGTATAATCGCCCTGCTTATTCGGTGGCAATTTACTGTGAAGAGCTTCGCCGTCCAGGACGGTGGGCGAATACGATTGCGGCAGTTGATGCCTGTGTGACACAGCTGTCGGTGCGGTTGGGGATTCCGCGGCAGGTGACGATGAAAGATGTCGAACGTCACGTACTCAAAAATCTTCCAATGCCGTTTATTGTGTTTCAAGATGTTGACTTTACCACGGTGGCGAAACTGTCGGAGAACTTCGATGAATTTCCGGGCGTTGTCGTCATGCCGGTACCGCGGCGTGTCTATCCGCACGGAGCATTAGCCGCGCACGTGATTGGATCGGTTGGGTTTTTCGCGACAGATCCGGAACCGAATGGCGTACGGTGGCATTTTCGTTTGCCGGAACCTCGAGGGCGTTCCGGTATTGAGGCGCGTTATGATGATTTGCTTTCCGGAATGAGTGGAGAGGCGGTGCTACGTGTGGATTCGCGTGGTTATGCCCATGAACGGTGGGTGAAGCAGAAGGAACGTTCGGGGCGCGATCTGATGTTGACGCTTGATGTCAAACTGCAACAAGTTGCCGAGGCGGCACTTGCGCATCGCCCCGGAGCGGTCGTTGCGCTCGATCCACGCAATGGCGATCTTCTGGTATTGGCGTCGGCGCCTACGTATGATTTGAATGAAATGGTGCCGCCCGTCTCTTCGACGTACTATCGCGGACTGCTGGACAACGAGGAAAAACCGTTATTTAACCGTGCCATTCAAGGAACCTATCCGCCCGGATCGGTCTTTAAGCCTTTCACCGCTATCGCCGCGCAAGAAAATAATTTCAATGCCGATACGCTTTACAATTGTGACGGTATTTATACTGATTATAACTGCCGATTGCGGTGCGCCAATCATTATGGGCATGGCGAACTTGATCTTCGACAGGCGATTATGAAATCGTGTAATCCTTATTTTTGTGCGATGGGGACGCAGGTCGGCATTGAGGCCATTTCCGCGACAGCAGAACAAGCGGGGTTTGGAGTGAAAACGGGCATTGACTTGCCCGGTGAAGCTAAAGGAATTATGCCGACACCCGAATGGAAATTGCGCAGTCAGAAGGCGCGGTGGACTCCTGCCGATACGGCACAATGTTCCATTGGACAAGGGATGATTCTTGTGACGCCATTACAAGTGGCGCACGCGATCGGATCTTTGGCAGAAGGCGGCGCGACTTATCGTCCGCGATTAGTCGCATTCGGCAATCATCAAGGTGAACTCCAGCGTCGTCTATCGTGGTCTCATGATGCCATTCGCGCAGTGATTGACGGTATGGAACTCGTTGTTTCGAGCGGAACAGGGCGCACGATGCAGGTCGAAGGTGTCGCCGTCGCAGGGAAAACGGGAACCGCCGAATATATTGATTCGCAACGTGTCCGTCGTAAAAGGGTGTGGTGCGCGGCATTCGCTCCTGCGGATCATCCGGAAATAGTGGTGGTCGGTCTGCTTGATAATGGCGCCGGCGGCGGTAAAGACGTGGGGCCGATAATTCAGAAAGTTCTTTCCGCCTACTTTAATGCCAAAGCCATTCCTCTCATTGCTTCCCCCGAAACGCTTGAGGACTAGTTTTCTCACGCCAAGGGCGCCGTCTGCCTCCCCATCTCAACTGAATAAAAGCAAAAAAGTATCCTTATATTAAGTGGCACAGAGTGGCACGGTTGAGGGCGTATCTCACTGACCTAGGTACGCTACCTCACTGACCCTGACACTCTACCTCAGTGAGGTAGAGCTCGTACCTCACTGACCCTGACCGTCTACCTCATTGAGGTAGCGGATGTGTCCCTCAGAAGTGGGAAGTGCGTCCGGAAATTTCTTTCTTGCTTTTAGTGCAAAAGGTTTGATACTTTATCGCGACACATGCATGGATTTGGCAGGACACGTACCGACTCCCTGTTGCCCTGCCCCGGCAGAATTCAGAGCATGATTGGATCTCAGGATACTGGACCTATGAAGGTATTCGTAGCGTGATCCGTAGAACAGAAAGAACAGGGTACAAACATGACGACGAAGACGACTCTCCCTGAGTTGCCCACAAACGAGACCCGCAAGTGGTACATCGTTGACGCAGCAGATAAACCGCTCGGTCGTTTGGCCGTGAAGATCGCGAATGCACTTCGCGGTAAAGATAAAGCCAATTTCACCCCGGCGGTTGACACCGGTGCATTTGTGATTGTGCTGAATGCTCAAAAAGTAGTCCTTACAGGTAAGAAGGAAGAGCAGAAGTTGTATGCTGACTTCACAGGTTGGCGTGGTGGCTTGACCAAGCGTCCTGCCGCAGTGATCCGCGAAAAGGATCCGACACGTTTAATTAACCATGCGGTTTGGGGAATGCTCCCGAAGAACGTCACCGCTGACGTACGTATGACGCGCCTGAAAGTTTTTGCCGGCACGGAACATCCGCATGCCGCGCAGAAGCCCGAACCTCTCAGCATTTGATTTCTCGAAAGGATTTAGTACAACCATGGCTAATGAACTTACCAAGGGTACCGGTCGCCGTAAAACTGCAGTCGCACACGTGCGCCTCGTCAGTGGCACTGGCAAGTGGACCGTTAATGGCGTAGCAATCGAGACTTACATTCCGAGTGAGTCGTTGCGTGCGTATATTAACCAGCCCTTCGCAATGACCGACAATGTCGGCAAGTATGATGTGCTCGTTTCGGCGAATGGCGGCGGTATTGCCGGTCAAGCTGGTGCGATGCGCCATGCACTTTCTCGCGCTCTTTGCGTTCTTGATGCCGCGCTCCGCGATGTGCTCAAGAAGGCGGGTTGTTTGACCCGTGATTCCCGCATGAAGGAACGTAAGAAACCCGGTCAGCGCGGAGCTCGCGCACGCTTCCAGTTCTCGAAGCGTTAAACCGTATCGTGCGGATTGTTCTGCACGGTTTCCGAAGGGGGCGCACGTCTTCATAAGAAAGACGTCGCCCCTCTTTCGCATTATTCCGGGAGTGCCGGACGGCTCTTTTTGTGCTGCCTAAGCCTGGGTCTATTTGTTACAGAAGGGGGACACCATCCTATGGGTCTTCTCTCGAAAATTGCTTCGGTGTTTCGTGGCGGTGGTACAGCCACGCCCGTAAAGCCCGCTCAAAAGGTCGCCGCGAAGGGACCGATATCCTCACCTCAACTTAATCGTCGTGATACACGTCCGCGTTCAGGAGAGGCTCCACGGGGCGGTAATCGTTCCCGTTCGGCGAAACCGCGTGGTATGGCACCGAGTGCCGGTGCGAATGAAGGCGCTGTCGAGGCGGTACGTGCGCGTCCTGCGATCAATCCGCGCTTGGCGGCACGTGGCGGAGATGCCACGATTCCTCGTTCGGAACGTCAAGGTCCTGAAGGAATGGCGTCGGTGCGCAATAGTGCGCGTCGTGAGGGCGGAAACCGTTACGGTTCCCGTGGTGCGCGTCCGCAACGTGACGGCGATTCCCGTTCCACTGGAATGGTTCGCGGCGGAGAAGCTCCGCGTCATACGCCGCGCGATGCTTCGCGTCCCGGTGGCGCGTTTACCGCAGCGGAATTGAAAGCACACGCCGAGGCGCACGCCGCTTGGGATCCGATGAGTTATGTCGTGCCGGAAGCGGAAGGTAAGAAACGTTTCGCAGATCTCGGTCTGCCGAATGAATTGCTCCATGCCGTTGCGGATTTAGGATTTCAGTATTGCACGCCGATTCAGGCGCAGTCGCTGGAGTTTGCTTTTGCCGGTAAGAACGTCGCTGGACGCGCTCAAACGGGAACGGGAAAGACGGCGGCATTTTTGATTGCTATCTTGACACGTTATTTGCGTACGCCTGAAAAGCGGAATCTCAAGCCGGGCACACCGCGTGCATTGGTTTTGGCTCCGACGCGTGAACTCGTCATTCAGATTTGCAAAGATGCGGAAGCGATCGGTCGCTACTGTGGCGATGTGCGTTCGCTTGCAGTTTACGGTGGTATGGATTACGACCGTCAACGTGATGAATTGGCAGATGAACCAGTGGATTTGCTCGTTGCCACGCCCGGACGACTGTTGGACTTTGTGCGTAATCGCGTGGTCGATTTGCGCCAAGTCGATACGCTTGTCATTGATGAGGCGGATCGGATGCTCGACATGGGATTTATTCCGGACGTGCGTGCGATCGTCAATCATTTGCCGGCACGTGAGGCGCGCTGTACGATGCTTTATTCTGCGACGCTCAATGAAACGGTGATGCGGTTGGCTTCCATGTGGATGCAGGAACCGGTACGCGTGGAGATTGAGGCAGACAGTTTGGCGACGGATACGGTGGAACAGATTGTTTACATTGCCCGTGCAGATGATAAGTTTAAGCTGCTGTACAATCAGCTTGCGAAGTTTGTCGATGCGCGGACACTGATTTTCTGTAATCGTAAGTCAACGACGGAACGTGTCTGCGAGAACCTTCGCCGTTATGGCATTTCGTGCGATATGCTGAGTGGCGATGTGAACCAGTTGCGCCGTTTGCAGATTCTGGACGCATTCCGTGCCGGAACGATTCGCACGGTAGTGGCGACCGATGTCGCCGGACGCGGTATTCACGTCGATGATATTGCCTATGTGGTGAACTTTGACTTCCCCTATGAACCGGAAGATTACGTGCATCGTATTGGACGTACCGGACGTGCGGGGCACACGGGCGTTGCAATCTCGTTCGCGGATGAGGACGAAAGTTTCATCATTCCAGAGATTGAAAAGTATATCAATGAACCGCTCAAATGCGTTCAGCCCGAAGAGTGGATGTTTGCAGATCTTCCCGGTGCAACGGTGCCGCGTGGACGTCCACGGAAGAATGCTTGCCGCATTGCCGATATGCGTCCCTCGGAAGAACGCCGTGCGTTTCTTGAAGAAGGTCGTCCGCGTCCTGCTGCGCCTGTCGCCTCGGTGGAAGCTCCGTTATCGGACGCTGCCGCGGTTCCAGAAACGGCGGTCGTCGCACCGCTTGAGCCGGCGCTTTCTGTAGCACCTGTGCCAGTAGAAAACGTTGTGGCAGAACCAGCGCCTGTGACAGAAACGCCTGTGGCAGATCCGGCACCGGTGGTTGAACCGCCAGTGGTTTCCTCTGCCGAAGTGACGCCTGCGATTGAACCGCTTCCAGCTGTTCAGCCCCCTGTCGCGCCTCTTCCTGAAAAGATTTCGGCACCGATCGTGTCCGAGCCTGTCGTCGCGCCTGTGGTTCCGCCGAAAACGGAAGTTCGCGCACCGAAGATGAAACCGCGTGTGGCGCGTCCGACGTCACGTCCGGTAGAAGTCGGTCGTCCTCCACGTCGCGAGAAACCGGTTGCGCAACGGTTGAACCGTACGCAAGCGGACGGACCGCGCGATGGTTCAGAAAGTCATCATGCGGCGGCGATTCAGTCGCGCCCCATTTATGCGCAAGGGTCGCATGGTGCGGTGAATGATGAATGGTCGCCGGGGCAGAAATAGGCGGATGTTCGATACAAACCTCTCGTCTTACAGACGGGAGGTTTTTTATTGGAGAAAAAGATGAACGGGAATGTACAAGACGTTTTTCGGCAGATGATTGCCGGCGAAACTTATGATCCGCAGCAGTTGAGTGCGGAACGCCTTCGTGCGCAGTGTCTCTGTCATCAGTACAATCAACTTTCGCCGCAAGAGACGCTTGCGCGACAACAGTGCTTGCGTGAACTCTTGGGCTTTATCGGCGAACAGGTTTGTATTGAGCAGCCTTTTCACTGCGATTACGGATGTAATATAAAGCTCGGTGCGCGAACGTTCTTAAACTATCACTGTACAATGCTTGACTGTGCGCCGATTACGCTGGGCGAACATGTACTGTGCGGGCCTAACTGTTCTTTCTATACGGCGATTCATCCGCTTTCGCCCGAGGAGCGGCAAACCGATCTTGAGCGTGCATTACCCATTGTCATTGGCGATAACGTGTGGCTCGGGGGAAATGTCACCATCTTGCCGGGCGTAACGATTGGCGCAAATAGCGTGGTGGGTGCCGGAAGCGTGGTCACCAAAGACCTTCCGCCTCGTGTGCTCGCGGTGGGACAACCGGCACGGATCGTGCGAACCTTGTGATTTCGACTTGCGCTTGAAGGCAAAAGCGGTATACTGTTCAGTATCTTGTAATACGTTGGAGGATTTATGAGTGTAATTGCGATTGGATGCGACCATGCCGGAGTGGCATTAAAGGCGAAGCTTGTGGCGTTTCTTACGAAGCGCGGAGAGACCGTCCTTGATCAAGGCTCTTTTGATAGTTCAGCAGCAGATGATTATACAGATTTTGCCGTTTCGGTTTGCGAAGCGGTGCTTGAAGGACAAGCGCAACGCGGTGTATTGCTGTGCACCACAGGCATCGGAATGTCGATTGTCGCCAACCGTTTTGTCGGTATTCGTGCCGCCATTGTCGGCGATGAAGCCACTGCAAAAGCTTCCCGTGAACATAATAATGCCAATGTCATTGTGCTTCCGGCGTGTGCGTTGGATGAAGCTGCGGCTGAAAAAGTGTTGGCGACGTGGCTGGATGAACCTTTTTCCAATGCAGAGCGTCATGTGCGGCGGTTGGCGAAATGTGACCGCGCGGAACGTTTGGCGGAATCGTCGCTCTTGGCTTCCGCAGATCCTGAAATTCATGCCGCGATTGTCGCACAGGTGCGCCAAGAAGATGAAACGATCAATCTGATTGCGTCCGAAAACTATACCTCTGCGGCGGTGCGTGAAGCGCAAGGTTCGGTTCTCACGAATAAATATTCCGAAGGTTATCCCGGCAAACGCTGGTACAGCGGATGTATTCCGGTCGATACCGTTGAAACGCTCGCCATTGAACGTGCCAAGAAGTTGTTTGGGGCAGAAGCGGCAAATGTGCAGCCGCATTGCGGTAGTGCCGCCAATATGGCAGTTTACTTTTCCGTATTGAAGCCGGGCGATACCATTCTCTCGATGAGCTTGGATCAAGGTGGACATTTGAGCCACGGATCGCCTGTTAACTTCTCCGGTAAGCTGTACAACATTGTGCCTTATACCGTGAGCAAAGAGACGGAACGTTTAGACTACGATGCGATTGAAGCGCAAGCGCTGGAAGTGAAACCGCAACTCATTCTCGCCGGTGCTTCTGCTTATCCGCGTACCATTGACTTTGCACGTTTCCGCGCGATTGCCGACAAGGTCGGTGCGTATTTTATGGTTGATATGGCGCACATTGCCGGTCTTGTTGCCGGTGGCGTACACCCGTCTCCTGTTCCTTATGCGGACTTTGTGACTACGACTACGCACAAGACGCTGCGTGGACCGCGTGGCGGAATTGTGCTGTGCAAAGAGAAGTTCATTGCAGGGATTAACAAATCCGTATTCCCCGGCATTCAAGGCGGACCGCTTGAGAACGTCATTGCCGCCAAGGCAATTTGCTTTAATGAATGGTTACACCGCGATGCGCACGCTTATGCCGCTCAAATTGTGACGAATACCGCCACGTTGGGGAAAGTCTTGCAAAGTGCCGGTTTCCGTTTAGTCTCTGGTGGCACCGACAATCACCTCTTCTTGGTTGATGTCAAAGCCGCAGGATTGACCGGCAAACTCGCCGCCGCCGCTTTAGATGCCGCCGGTATTATTTGTAATAAGAATACGATCCCTTACGATCAGGAAAGTCCTTTTGTGACTTCCGGTATTCGTGTCGGTACTGCGGCGGTCACTACGCGCGGAATGAAAGCTGCCGAAATGGAACAGCTCGGGCAGTGGATGATTGCCATACTGAAAGCACCCGAAGATTGTGCGGTGCAGGCAAAGGTGCGCAAGGCCGTCAAGGCACTTGCTGCGCAGTTCCCTGTCCCGTGAGTATAGACAGACACGATGAATCGTAAAACCGTTATTATCGTGACAATCGCCATTGCTATTGGAATGGCGATTGGTTTTGGTTCGGGCAATCTTTGTCGTGAGACAAAGATGCCCGGCGAAGCCATTTGTACCGATGATGCGACCGGACATTGGCAACGTCACGCAGAACCGGTTTCCGATATCAATGCCGAGATTTTAACCAATACACATATTCGATTGGTGATGCAGGCATTGCCGACTTATGCACTTTTACACGCTGGCGCGCTTCCGGAATCTTTGGAGGCGCTTGTGACCTCCGGATTACTTGGTAAAGATATTATTCGAGACGGATGGGAACGACCTTTTATTTATACGCGCGATGCGCAACGCTCCATTTATTCGATTCGTTCATTAGGCGCCGATGGGCTTCCTTCGGCAGATGATATCCCACTTCAATAAGCACGCTCCTGCCTTATTGAGGAAACTTCAAAGAGGAACAGCTATGCGTATGTACGTATGTTTTATTCTTTGTGCCTGTGCGATGATGACGAAAGCGGTTGATGTCGGAAATCTTACGGAGTTGAAAGCTGCACTGGCGGGAACGGAGACGCCGATTGTCGTTACGAACACGATTGTAATTCCCGCTGGAGAAACGTTGACGATTGAGACAACAAAGAAACTCTATTTTAATGTCAAACAGTGGTTTACACTCTCCGGGACGTTGACGATTACCAGCGGGATATTTAAGCGAGATACGAACCTGCGTTCAGGTTTGATTTCTCTTGTTGAGGCTGATACGCCAACGTTGACAATTACCGGTGGAGCGTTTGACTGGTTTCTGATTTATAAAGGGGACAGCCCTGATGCGCCTTATGTACGCAGTCGTGTTGATATTCGAGGTGGAACATTTTTGGATCCCGATGTGACGGAATATTTGAAAATCCCCTATGTCGCGCGCCACTTTAAGAACGAGGGTTATAAATCTGAAATTGTTTCGTTGGATACGTTTCAGCCCGATGACGGCTTTGGGTATAAGGAAATTAAAGTTACGGGGCGTTTGGACGACTATGATTTGATGAAGCGCGTGAAAAGCCGTGCGGAAAATAAAGAACGGCTGATGTATTGCCGAATGAAGAATATTACGTTTCTCTCTACACCAGGTGTTGATTTTAAGAGAGGACGGATTGTACTTGTGGTGAGTGGGGAGAATACGTTGAGTCTCGGCGAGATCGAGTATCCGCAGGGGCTGTTTTCGGTCGCTTCGGAGGCGACGCTTTATCTGATGGCAGATCCGGCGTCGCCAGGACCTCATCGGTTGACGCTAATTTCACCTAAAAATGGACGGACGCTGTGCTCGCCGATTCCGGAGAAGAGTACAGAGCCAATCGCCGGAGGGAAGGTGGTCTTTCTGAGTGGAGAGTATGTTTTCAAAGGAGGAAAGGGGGAGAACGTCGCTATTTTAGGCGATGCGAAGCTTGCTTCTCTTGAAGTCCGCGGTGGAAATATCCGCTGTGAAGGCGCAGGGAAGATATCTTCATTTGCGACGCCGCAAGTGTTGCCAGCGAATCCTCTGCTGACAGGCGGTATGGTCTCGTGGGAGTCTGTTGCAGGAGCCACCACCACGGGAGTCTCTCGTGACGGGGATGTCCGTGTGGACTGTGCGCTGTTAGGAATTTTACCTAGTCGGGCTACGGGGGCGGCGGTTGCGGCGTATGACTTCGGTATTTCAGGCATCACGCGAAACGTTCAGGGGAACATCTTGTTGACTGCAGAAGTGCGCGTAACGACCGGAACGCCTTCGGACGTATTGCCGGGGAAGTTGTGCGTGACGGTAAAGAAGGACGGCGAAGCTACTGTTAAACTAAGCAATCTTGTTCCTACGTATGAGAAGAAGGGGCAATCGTTGTTTGCTACGGTTACGATTACATCTTCTGATTATCCTTCGTTGTCCTCGATTGGGACGCATATCTTTTCGGTTTCGGTCGAAGATCGTCCGACGCCTTAAGAAGGAAACTGTTGATGAAAAAACTCATGATTGTACAGGCGGCGGCATTGGGTGCAGAACTCCTTCGCAATCATCGGGTGGACTGTTTGGGCGGATATCCCGTTCACGCATTAGAGCCGGTCGCTCCGGCGGTGACGTGTACGGCGCAGGCAACGTTGCGCACGGCGATGGCGCCGGACCAGCATCAGATGTTTGCTAATGGCCTTTTCTTACGCGAAACGTATCAGTCCGTCTTTTGGTCGCATTCGGCGAAATTGGTACGAGGAGAACGCATTTGGGACGCTTTTCGCGCACAAGGCGGACGCGTGGGAATGTATTTCTTCCAACAGTCGTTGGGCGAAGCGGTGGACGAAGTGGTGACGCCTGCGCCGATTCATTGTCATGGGGGGCGCATGATGATGGCGACCTATCAGCAACCGCAAAACGTGATGGCATGTGAGAATCCTGTTCCGCTCTGGCGCTACTGGGGGCCGCTTGCTTCGCCGAAGGCAGGGCGTGAGATTACGAATGCCATCGTGCGGCGAATGTTGAAAGGCGATACGCCCGAACTGATGTTGATCTATCTGCCGACATTGGACTACGAACTTCAACGTCACGGCACGTCTCATCCAAAGGTGGCGGCATCGGTGCGTGAACTGACATTGGAAATTGCCAAGCTGTCCAGTATGGCGCGGATTTACGGGTATGAGTTTGCTGTGGCAGGTGATTATGCCATAACGAATGTGACGGGGACGGTGGCATATCCGAATCAACTGTTACGGCAAGCCGGATTTTTTGCCGTGCGTCCCATTCACGCCATGCGCTATCCCGATTTCTTCCGAAGCCGTGCGGTCGCCCTTTGCGATCATCAATGCGCGTTGATTTACTGTTTGGACGCGACTTGTCGCGATGCCGTGCGCAAGCTCCTTGCCACATTGCCCGAAGTCGCAGAAATACGCGATGGCGCAGGCGATGTGGATTTTGAACTCGTTGCCAAACCCGGATGTTGGTTTGCGTGGCGGTGGTGGGATGAACCGCAAGAAGCCCCCGACTATGCCACGCACGTTGATATCCACAATAAGCCGGGATTCGATCCGTGTGAACTCTTTTTTGGGCGGACAGCGTTTTCAATCTCGACCGATGTTAGCCGAATTAAGGGAACACATGGACGTGCCGATGCTCCTGTGGCAATGGCAACTTCTTTTCCCTGTGCGGCAAAAACGGCAATTGAAATGGCGCAAGAGCTGAAAAGATGGTTGGGAATGCCTGAAACCGCGTTATGAGAAAAGAGAAATTGTCGTTCCATTTGAAACAAATACGCACTTTTTCGTTGCGGACGGTCTCACTTTGCGCTATGCTAGCGAGCAGAAAGTTTGCGTTATGCGTTTGATTCGGACACTTCTGTTGCTTTTATGCACACTGGGTTTTGCCTGGTGCGGAAGTGCCGTGGCGCCGGGGAATTGGCTTACGCCTGCTTGTACCAAGACTGACCCCTATAGCTTTATCAATAAAGCGGGGCAAGAAATAAAGCTTCCCAATTCGACTTATAAAGAGTGGTCGGTTTTCAACGCTCTGCGGGAAGCTTCTGAACTTCCCGATCGTTATACGCTTAAGGTAACGGAGGCGACCTCTTCTTATGGTGCAGGAATGTTGCCGATTGCAATGGACACGTCGACATCGACAACGATTGGCGAGGACGAGAGTGCTTTTCTTGTGTTGGGAATCCGCGGGAATAATACGGTCCCCACGCCTCCTCCGCTTCCTTTGGATGTGCCTGTGGGTGATGCGCAAATAAGTTATCAATCGGTCAGCCTTAAAATGCGGTTGATTGAGAGTGATTCTGTTCCCAATATGAACGTCGTCACGAATATGTATCAGACGGTTGCCGATCGCACGGAGATGGTCGATGGGAAGACATCAATCGCGGCAAAGCTTGCGTTCTGCGTGTTGACTGACGGTTACATTTATGTTTCACGCGTTCGAAGTGGTACGGCAGAAAATCCGGGGACAGGGAAACCGGAAGATTTCACCTATGAGTTTTGTAGAACCGATCATCAGTACAGTGAGTTTGGTGGCGGTGCGGTCATTGTGCGGATTCTTTTCAAGACCTTAAAAGATGTAAATGGAAATTTGCAACGCGGTTGTAGCCTGTTTATGAAGAAGGATGAGGCTGGTGCAACTGAAGTCTGTATTTCGCGTGGCATTGGCTATCAATGGAGTGGATCCGAGAGCACAGCTGAAGGCGCGATTGATTGGGGCTTTGACTTCTCATCATTGGGGAAGGGCGATTGGCTCTTTGCCATTGATTCTTGTTTATTTTCAGGTGGTGCGGAGCTTGAGAGGGGGGACATTGATTGCTTACAGCGTATCGCGTTCTCTGCCGCCGCAGGGTCGGTTGGTGGCGGTTTGTATTCAGCAGGGCTCGCGAAGGGAACGACGGTAACGGAAGTGGCAGGTTAATTTGCATCGGTTGCTTCCTCCGTCGAGGGGTCGGACGCATTTGGACGTTATGAGACGTGGGTATCCAGTCATAACGTTTCGCTTACTGGAGATGCGAGTGAGAACGATAAGTTGTATGACGAATATTTATTGAATTTGCCACCCGATCCAAACACGGCGCAAGAGCTTTCCATTTCAGGGCTGAATGTCTCGACAATCAACGGTCAAAAAGCCGTTTCGCTTACGGTGCTTGCTCCCGAGGGCGTAAACCTTCAAAACGCCAATGCGAGAATTTGCTTGCGTCGAGCGGCAACGTTAGAGGCGTTATCGAGCGCGACACCGACCTATTATTCTGTGGCAACAGTGCCCAATGGGAATCAGGCACACATTGCACTTCCTTGCGAAGAGAATGGCGTCGAGTTACCGTTTATGAAAGCGACCTTGGAGCCGTTGACTTCGCCTAAGACCACGACTTCCTCTCTGTCGAACGGTGGCGTGGTAACTTCGACCTTATCTTTGTAGCCTTTCTCGTGAGTGTAAGCTTCGTCTGAAGAGACGGAGCTTTATTTTTAAGGCTTTTATTTGCCACTCTGTATAAGATTAAGCTATACTACCGCTTTGTTTTAAGGAGCATTAGCATGAGTGCGAAGATTGAAGAGATTCGGCATAGCGCGGCACATTTGGTTGCGTCCGCAGTTTGCTCGCTGTTTGACAATGTAAAGGTTGACATTGGTCCATCGACAGACGATGGATTCTATTACGATTTTGATATGGAGCACCGTCTCTGTGTCGAGGATTTTCCTGCGATTGAAAAGGCGGTCCGCAAGTTGATTGGTACGGCACTTCCTTTTGTCCGCGAAGAAGTTTCCCGCGAACAGGCAAAAGAAATCTTCAAAGATCAGCCGTATAAGTTAGAACGTTTGGCAGATATTCCCGAAGGCGATACCATTACGATTTTCCGCACGGGCGATTACGTTGATTTGTGCCGCGGACCTCACGTGGAGCACAGCGGAAATGTCGGCGCGGTCAAACTTATGAGTGTCGCCGGATCGTATTACCGCGGTGATGAACACAATAAAATGCTTCAACGTCTTTATGGTATCGCAGCACCGTCCGTAAAGGAATTGGATGCTATTGTCGCCCAACTGGAAGAGGCGAAGAAGCGCGATCACCGTAAGCTCGGTAAAGAATTGGAACTGTTCACCATTACCGAAAGCGTTGGACCGGGACTTGCGCATTGGTTGCCGAAAGGCGCGCGGGTACGAATTGCGATTGAAGATTATTGGCGGCATGAACATTTCCGTAACGGATATGAAATGCTGTTTACGCCGCATCTCGGGCGTGCGAATTTGTGGCAGACGTCAGGGCATTTGAACTTCTATAAAGACGGTATGTTCCCGCCCATGGAAGTGACCGAAGGTGATGGCGACAAGGCGGTGAAAGAACCGTATTACGTTAAGCCGATGAACTGCCCATTCCACATTCAGGCATACCTTTTCAAGAAGTACAGCTATCGTGATTTGCCGGTGCGTTTTGCCGAGCTTGGAACGGTTTACCGTTACGAAAAAGATGGCGTGCGCCACGGGCTGTTCCGTGTGCGTGGCTTTACGCAAGACGATGCGCATATTTTCTGTGCTCCCGACAAGATCGAGGAAGAGATTCGCTTCACGGTCAAGTTTTGCCTGCACATTTTGCACCGTTTTGGGTTCAATGATATTACGGCGTATCTCTCCACACGTCCTGAAAAGGCAGTGGGCGATCCGGCGAAGTGGGAACAGGCGACCAATTCACTCCGCGCTGCGCTTGAAGCCGAAGGCATGGCGTATGAGGTGGATGAAGGCGGCGGTGCGTTCTACGGACCTAAGATTGATATGAAGATCAAGGACGCATTGGGTCGTCAGTGGCAGCTGGGTACGATTCAATTCGACTTTAATTTGCCGGAACGTTTCAATCTCGTTTATACGGGCGAAGATGGTAAGGAGCACCAGCCTTATATGGTGCACCGTGCGTTGCTTGGTTCGTTGGAACGTTTCTTTGGTATTCTCATCGAACACTACGCGGGAGCGTTCCCGACGTGGCTTGCGCCGACACAGGTCAAAGTGATGCCTATCACGGACGATCAAGTCGGTTATGCAAAGACTGTCATTGCTCAACTTCAATCTGCCGATGTTCGCGTCGAGAGTGATTTGGCGAATGACAAAATCGGAGCTAAGATTCGCCGCGCGACGTTGGCGAAAGTTCCGTATATGCTCGTCATCGGCGGCCGTGAGGCTGAGGCTGGTGTCGTTGCCGTTCGCAGTCGAGAGAAGGGTGACCTTGGGACCATGACCCCCGAAGCCTTTCTTGATCTGCTACGCGCAGAAATACATGAATAATCCTCTATAGGAGAGAACACTTGGCTTCCTTTGTCCGTACCAATTTCAAAATCCGCGTACCTGAAGTGCGCGTCATTGATGCCGCCGGTGCAATGCTGGGCATTTTGCCCACGCGTAAAGCGCAGAGCATTGCCGAATCGCAAGGGCTGGATCTCGTCGAGATTACGCCTTCGGCTCAGCCTCCAGTCTGCAAAATCATGGACTATGGCAAGTTCCGTTACGAGGAAAGTATCAAGCAGAAACAAGCTCGTAAGAACGCCAAGTTTACGCAGGTCAAGGAAATCAAATTCCATGCCTCCACGGATGTCGGCGATTTGAACCTCAAGGTTCGCAAGATTCTTGAGTTTATCGAAGAAGGCAACAAGGTCAAGGTTACGTTGATGTTCCGCGGGCGTGAAAATGCTCACCGCGAACTGGGATCCGAATTGATTCAGAAGGTCATTGCACTGTGCGCCGAAAAGACGATGGTTGAACAGCAACCGAAACTTTTGGGACGTATTTTGGGATGCCTTCTTTCTCCGAAGCCGACGAAGGGCAAGAAAGTTGCACCTGCCGCGCCAGCGATGCGTTCGCCTGCTGCTGCACCTGCTGTTGCTGGACTTGCTCCGACACGTGCGCCCGCCGTTGCCGGACTTGCTCCGACACGTGCGCCTGCCGTTGCCGGACTTGCTCCGACGCGTGCGCCGGAAGCTTCGTCGCGTCCACCTGTGGCACCTTAATGGACCTTGTCCTGATTGGTCCCGGTCGTATCGGAACGGCACTGTTGCCGCTTCTTCAGGCAGAGGGACATACGGTCACCATACGCTCACGTCGAGTGTATGGTGATTTTTTTTCGCGTGACTTCGCACCGGAACGTGTCGCAGAGACGTTGCCGGCGTGTGATGCGGTTCTTCTCTTGGCAGGACTTTTTGAGCTGAATGGTTCGGCGGAACGTATGGGGCTTGCGAATCATGCCGCGCCCGTTTGGATTGCCGAGTGCCTTCATGAAAAGTTCCCAAAGGCGCACGTGATTACGTTTTTAGATGCGCGTGTGAATCGTCTGCCCGAGGCATTGCCGCCGAATATACAAGGCTATGTCGAAGGGAAGCGGCGATTGCGTGATTGGACGTTGAAAGCGGCGCGTGCGTGGGGGCAGGAGAGTGGGGCGCGTGTCAATGGTATTGCGCCTGGTCCGATCCTTCCACCGCCTTCTGCCGATCATCGCGAGAAGGGTGGCGTGTGTCTGACACCGCGTCCAACGATTGAAGATGTTTATCGCGCGGTTGAATTTCTTTTGCGAACGGCTTCGGTGACGGGGCAGATTCTTTATGTTGCCGCCGGGCAACAACTATTGTAAAGCGCGGCTCTCGTAAACCAAGAAGCCTCCGAGGATCGGAGGCTTTTTCTATTGTAGGCGCATTAACGCGACCACCAAGGGCGTAACGTTTGGCGGAGCGTTTCGGCGGTAATCCACTCAGGAGTATACGGTTGCAATTCTCCTTGAGCAACGGCGGCTTCGATTTGATCCAAGGCGCGTTCCGGATCGTCATATCCGAAGTCGCGTGAGCGGAGATCGTATTGCCACCAACGCACGCGTAAGAGGCGCTCTATCAGCGGTTCGGGGAAACGCATTCGAACGATTTTCGCAGGGACGCCGCCGACGATTGCGTAGGGCGGGACATCTTTGGTTACAATCGCACCAGCGGCAATGATGGCGCCATCGCCAACGGTTACGCCCGGAAGAATGACAACTTGCGTGCCCACCCATACATCGTTGCCAATGGTGACTGGCGCGCCATTCGGATTCCATCCGTGACCGGTGGAAACGTAGGAGGACGTTGACAGCCAGCGAAGGGCGTGCGTAAAAGGATTGATTTGCGTAAACGGCGCGACGGAACAGTAGCGCCCAATGCGCAGTCCGTGAATGAGTACGTCTTGAAGGCGGCTTTGGGCAAAGTAAGTGTACGCGCCGACTTCCAGTAAGCCATCGGTTCCTACCGAAGGGGAGAGTTGCACATGCGGTTCGCATCGAAACGTCTCGGAGAACGTTTGCCGATTGCGGAGAACCAATTGGAGGTCGTGCACCCGTAAGACTTTCTTGCGGGCATTTCGTGTAATGTTACTCTTGAACGGTATCACGGTCATGTTCCTCATAGGTATCTTTAGAGAAATTGACAATGAGCCGGCGCAGCGGTTTCCACGTAAAGGGAACGGAAAACTCGAAAAGGTCGCGTGTCTTTTTGACTTCTTCATACGGATGCAAATAGTGGTCAAACCAAAGCCGCCAACGGTCAAACAGTCCACTGTCAAAAAGCGCTTTGAACCATGGATCTGCCAATGGCGAGGCAGGGTACTTCCACGGTTTAATACCGGAAGCATAGTGTATTTGCACAGGGTCGGAAAACATTTCATCCCATGCCGGATTCTTCGCGCGTTGTTCCGCTGTGAGTTCCTGATAATATTTGTCGTAGTAAGCAATCGCCATGAAGCGTGAGGGCATCGTTTTTACCTTGGACGCACAAACGATATTCAGTACGTCTTGCTCTGGAAGCAACAAACGTGAAAAGTTCTTACGGGTGAAATCAAGACATCTTTTAGGAATCTTGTCTTCGCGCATACGTTTGCAATTGAAAATGCAAAAACCGGCGCCGATTTTGAGTGCGGCACGTTCTTCGGAGGAGAAGAGACGATTGTAACGAACGAAGAATTTGGGCGCACCCAACTCGCGCAAGATGCCGGTGTTGTTCCAAACGGAGTAGCCAACGTCTTTTGTTCCACAAAAATAGGCATCGTCATCGGCGCTTAAATAATCAAAAGCGGTTGCAATATCATTTTTATAAACAACGTCTACGTCGGTCACGATCGCGACATCATATTGTGGGAAAAGTTCAGGAATAAGCATTTTATAAAAAACGTCTTTGGAAAGATTCCCCGATGAGATTTCACCACCGCCGGGAAGATCCAGCGCGGGAGCTTCGATAAATTCAAGCGAGGCATTCGGGAATTTGCGGACAATCGTTAACAGTGTTTCTTTGTCCTCATCGGTTAATGCTGTACCGATAACGTGCAATGCGTAAAACGTATCGGGATTCGCTGTTGCAAGCAGGGACTGGAAACAGACGCCGGCGGGCAGAATATAATTGTGGTCAAAACAATGAATGATTGGAATTGTTCTCACTGCACGCCTCCTTCATATTTGGCAGTTTCATATGTATCTTTGGAAATGGTAAGAACAAATTTTCGCAATGGGTGCAAGGTGAAAGGTATCGAACCTTTCCAAATCTGACGGCGTTTCTTAATGTGTTCGTAAGGGTGCGCCAGTTTTTCAGCACTAATCCGCCACTGATCGAATAGTCCGCAGTCGATGAGATTGTCGAACCATACTTCCGCTAATTGAGAGGCAGGATATTTCCACGGCTTAAGACCGGAAACGTAGTGAAGGAGAAGTGGCTTTGCAAACATTGCATCCCATTCCGGGGCGGCGCTACGCTGTTCGGCAGTCAGTTCATTATAGAATTTGCGGTACAACGCAAACGCCATATATTGCGGTGGCACGGCGCGAAGGTGCGGAAAACAGATGATATTCAGAACGTCTTGATCGAGCAGAACGAGCCGTTTGAAATTTGCATTTGCATATGCCATACACTTTTGTGAGATTTTATCCGCGCGCATTTTCTTGGCGTTGAGCACCATATATCCGGTGTTCAACCACAATTTCTCTTTCATTTCTTTTGTGTAGAAACGATCGTAGCGGTGGAAACTCTTCGGTGTGCCGAGCGTTCGCAGAATGCCTTCATTTCTCCAAACGGCATATCCGGGATCGGGAATACCGGCAAAGTAGGCATCGTCGTCTTCGGGGAGAAAATCCATAATTCCCGAGGTGTCGCCAGTGTAAACAATATCCACATCGGAAACGATAATGCGATCGTATTGCGGAAAGATTTCGGGAATCAGCATTTTATAAAAGACGTCTTTGGAAAGATTGGCAGAAAGCACTTCGCCACCGTCGGGAAGATCCAGTTTGGGCGCTTCGATAATTTCAAGCGAGGCATTGGGAAAGGGGCGGACAACGGCTTGAAGCGCTTCGCAATGTTCCGGCGTTAATCCACTACCGATGACTAACAGTTGATAAAAGCAGTCGCGATTGCCATGGCGCAACAAAGAATGGAAACAGACGCTCGCAGGAATAATATATTTGTAATCAAAACAGTGAACGATTGGAATGGTCTTCATAAGGTCCTCATTTCAGATTACTGCAAGTATAGCAAAGGTGTTATACTTTCGCCCTATGCAATCTATTCATTTCATAGGCATTGGTGGCGTGGGCATGAGTGCGCTTGCGCAGATTTTCATTGATCAAGGATGGCACGTCAGTGGCTCTGATCGTCTCTTAGGATTAGGACGTTTTGCGCCTGTCCTCGATACGCTTCGCCAACAGGGCGTTCAACTTTTTCCGCAAGACGGTTCTGCTATTTCTGCTCAAACAGGCACGGTGGTTTATTCGACGGCGATTGAACAGGATAATCCCGATTTTGTGCGTGCGAAAAGTTTGGGGCTGAATCTTTGTCATCGAAGTGAAGTTTTAGCGAAGCTGTCCGAAGGGCATACGCTGATTGCGGTGACAGGAACGTGCGGCAAGTCTTCCGTGACGGCATTGCTGGGACATTTACTGACGGTCTGTGGCGCAGATCCGTGTATTATCAATGGTGCCGAAATGACAGGCTATGATGCTGACGGCACACGTGTCGGATCGGTGCGCACGTCTTCCGATCCGAAGGGATGGATGGTGGTGGAAGCGGACGAATCTGATAAATCTTTGATGGTACTATCGCCTGCACATATTATTATTACGAATGCTTCAGGTGATCATTTCCCGAAAGAGGAAGCGATTCGCCTCTTTGATGCTTTTAAGTCGAAAGCTTCCGGTGTGGTCATTGATTCACGTGAGGAACCGCCAGAGACTTTTTCGCCGGACGGTTTATGGGAGTCTGTCTTTCAATGGCGCGGACGTTCGTGGATGCTGCCAATGCCGGGGGCACATAATATTGCCAACGCTAAAGCGGCACTTTCGATGGCGCTTGCTTTGGGATTTGATGCGGAAAAGTTGAACCACGCGCTGGCAACTTTCCGTGGCATTCGCCGCCGGTTGGAACGTGTCGGGACGTGTCACGGGGCAATGGTCGTCGATGACTATGCGCATAATATTGAAAAACTTTCTGCCGCATGGACGACACTCTCCGCCGTTTGTCCTCAAGGGGTGTATGGTGTCTGGCGTCCGCACGGATATGCGCCGCTACGTAAAATGTTAGAGGGACTTGTCGCTATGTTTAATGCGACGGTGCGTCCTTGTGACAAACTGTTTTTACTTCCCGTTTATGATGACGGCGGGACGGCGGATCGGAGTATTAACAGCGAGGTTCTCTTTTCTCGGCTCACTTGTCCGGTGGAACAGGTGGCAGATTTGTCGGTGGCGGAAGAACGTTTGCGAGCTGTCGCACGTCCCGGAACGATGCTTGCTCTTTTTGGCGCACGTGATCACGGGTTGTCTGCATTGGCAACGCGTCTCGTAAAGGATGCCTAGTATGTGGTACGAGTATTGGGACGCAGTGCTGGACATTTGGCTGGACATGGCGCCGTGGCTTTTACTTGGAATGCTGATTGCTTTTCTCTGTTCCTACTTTCTTACAGAAAAAAGGATGCACCGTCATTTGGGCGGACAGGGATGGTGGCCTATTGTGAAAGCTTCGTTTTTCGGCTTGCCGTTGCCATTGTGCTCCTGTGGTGTTCTGCCGGTGGCATTAGCGTTACGTCATAGTGGCGCACGCAAATCAGCGGTTTGCGCCTTTATGGCATCGACGCCACAGTCAGGGAGTGACGCGCTTCCTTTGACGTGGTCAATGCTGGGACCTGTAATGATGCTGCTGCGTCTTGTGGGCGCGGTGATTTCGGGACTGGTTTGTGGTGCACTTGTTCGGTGGTACGGTGTCGCGGTACCGCCGCTGCATGAAACGGAAAATTTGGAGCCGGACTGTGCCGGACTGTGTGGCTGTCATCATCACGATAGCGAACATCCGCATCTCGAAGGCGAAGCGCATCATCATGAATTCGCTTCCCGTTCTGAACGTGTTCGCGATGCGGCGCGTTATGCCTTTATTCATCTGCCCGGCGAACTGTCGATTCTTTTGGCAATTGGCGTTTTGATTGCGGCGGCACTCACGGTGTGTATTCCTGAAAATCTTTTCCAAGGCGTTGCATTGCCCGTGGCGTATTTACTGGCAATGCTGATTGGTATTCCTACGTATGCCTGTTCGGTGGCGATTGTTCCAGTGGCAGCAGGGCTGATTGCCAACGGCTTAACGCCCGGCACCGCTTTTATCTTTCTTGTTTGTGCTCCCACAACGCACGTCGGCGCACTGCTTGTTTTAGGGCGAAATTTGGGGTGGAGGACGGTCGTTTGTTTTGTCGTTGGCGTTGTTTCCGTCGCCGTTCTGATGGCACTGCTGATTGACTTCCCACTGGCATCATGGGTGACGCTTCCGTCTCAGGCATTACTCTCTCACGAACATTCTCATCGGCTCGGATTTTACTTCCTTGTGCCTGTCGTTGCTTTGCTTCTATATGGGACTTACGCTGAGACCTTTCGCCACAGCTGTCGCAATAAGGGCGCGCAATAGCGCGTTTCGTCGCTCTTTATACGGAGTGCGTCTGAACGTAATCGAACGCCTCCGACAAATCGTCTAACAAATCCTCAATATGTTCAGTGCCAATCGAAAGACGGATGGTATTGCTGCGGATTCCTGCCTCCGCGAGTGCTTCGGGCGAAAGTTGCGAATGTGTCGTTGTCGCCGGATGAATGACTAAAGATTTAACGTCAGCAACATTTGCCAAGAGCGAAAACAGCTGTAGGTGATCAATAAATGCACAGGCTTCTGTTGCTCCACCTTTGATTTCAAAAGTGAAAATAGAACCGCCTCCGTTCGGGAAATAGGCTTCATATAAAGCCCGTTGGCGTTGATCGGGACTCACCGACGGATGATGAACGGCTTCCACTAAACGATGTTTCTCGAGGAACTGCACCACACGCAGCGCATTGGACAGCTGCCGTTCAACGCGCAAGGACAATGTTTCAAGACCTTGTAAGAGAAGAAACGCATTAAAAGGCGACAGTGCTGCACCTTCATCTCGCAAGAGAAGGGTACGGGCGCGCGTCACAAAAGCGGCTTTGCCCGCAACTTCTGTAAATCGTACGCCGTGATAACTGGGGCACGGCTCACTCAGCCCCGGGAATTTTCCATTGTCCCAGTGAAACGTACCGCCATCAATAAGGACACCGCCGAGCGTAGTCCCATGACCGCCAATAAATTTTGTTGCGGAGTGAATGACGATATCGGCGCCATGTTCGAGCGGACGCACCAGATACGGTGTCGCGAACGTATTATCGACAATCAACGGAACGTTATGCTCATGTGCAATCTTTGCCAACGTTTCAAAATCGGCAATTTCTGAATTGGGATTCCCTAACGTTTCAACAAAGAGTGCTTGCGTATTCGGACGAAACGCCTTTTGAACTGCGGCACTCTCGGAGCAGTCAACAAACGTTGTGGTGATTCCTGTTTCGGGAAGTGTATGCGCTAGAAAGTTTGCCGTTCCGCCATAAAGATTTCTTGCCGCAACAAGATGATCTCCGCTCCGCGCCAAATTTCGTATCGTGGCAGTAATTGCGGCGGCACCAGAAGCAAAGGCGAGTGCCGCAACGCCACCTTCAAGCGCCGCCATACGTTGCTCGAAAATAGCGGTGGTCGGATTGGTAATTCGTCCGTAAATATTGCCACTGTCCTCTAAATTAAACCGCGCTTGAGCATGGGCACACGAATTGAAAACATAAGAGGTTGTTTGGTAAATCGGCACGGCACGCGCGCCCGTTACGGCGTCTGGCATTTCCTGTCCCACGTGGAGTTGAAGCGTTTCAAAATGATACTTCTTATTGCGTTTCATCGGAAACATCCTCCCTTGTAATCTGCGAACAGCAGTTGATGTCGCGTACTTTACAGATTTTCATTACCACGGTCAAGTTAATTGGAAGTTCTCGGCTTTTGGCAGCAATGCGTGCCGTTTGCGCGGTAAAGAATATGCGCAGCTAATAACGCGGCGTCATTTCAAATAGAGGTTTTAATTTCTTATGACACTTATGCAGGAATTAGAGAAGGATAAGAGAGCGCTTATGGGAGTGGCGGAGCGCTCTTATAGTTTTACGGCGTGGAACTGTCCGAGGAGGCGACTTTAGTCGTTCATTCTTCGTGCTTTAGTCATAGCATCAACAAATTTCAAGAGATATTGCAAAAGGTCTGCCCGCGCACCTCAGTGAGGTAGCGCTCGTACCTCACTGACCCTGACCTCGTACCTCAGTGAGGTAGACCTCTTACCTCACTGAGGCTCACGGCGTACCCGACGGTGCCATAAACTGTGCCCTCTGCATAAGTAGGCATTTTGGATTGCACTCGGATGTGGACTTATGCAGAGTGGAGAGTTTCGGCACAGTCGGACGGGTACGCGACGGCGCGGCTACTTTTGTGGCAAATCGGCATTCGGCGTCGAGCGGGCGACGGTCGTGGCGTGGCGATCGCGCACGTGACGCATTGCGGAAGGTGGAAAACCGCGCTATACTATCCCCATTAAAGGGAATATGACATGAACGACAGCGGAATTTGTGCCGGACCGATTGAGCACGCAAAGTGTCCTCTTTGTGAAGTGGTATTGCCACAAAATCTTGAGCCGCTGACGCAGACGGTTTGCCCTCAATGTGGGGCGGAGATTATGGTTCCCGGTCAATTGGGACAGTATCGATTGGTGCGCCTATTAGGTAAAGGCGGCATGGGCGCGGTGTATGAGGGGGTGGATGATGGGCTTCAACGTAAAATTGCGGTGAAGGTGATTCTTAAGGAGAGGGTCAACGAAGATCCGGTCTTTATTGAGAATTTCAAACGGGAAGCGCAGGCGGCGGCGCGTCTCAATTCGCCTAATATTGTCGGGGTTTATGCTTTTGGTGATGTGGAAGGGCAACCGTATTTGGTGATGGAGCTGGTGCAACCGGAGGCGTTGGATCGGATGATGTTGGCAGGAGCGGTCGCACCGGTGACGGCATTTGGAATTGGAATGCAGATTGCGCAGGGGCTAAAGGCAGCGGCGGAGCAGGGGCTGGTTCATGGTGATGTGAAGCCGGAAAATATTCTTATCAATGAAGAGCATCAGGCGAAGCTTGCAGATTTCGGAATTGCGGCATTGGGCGGTTCAAAGTCGGAGGGAACGAATGAAGTTTGGGGAACGCCGTACTACATTGCGCCCGAGACTTTACGTAAACAGAAAGTGGATTTACGCGCCGATATTTATTCGCTTGGCGGAACGTTGTACCATGCGATTGCAGGCGTTCCTCCTTTTGAAGGCGCCGATGCGGTCGAGGTGATGAAGGCGCGTTTGGTGGGACCGGCGAAACCGTTGCAGACGGTTGCACCAAGCTGTCCCGAAGGCATTGCAAAAGTCATTATGCGGATGCTGGAGGCGGAACCGCTTCGCCGTTATCCCAATTATGATGCGCTTATCAATGATATGAAGCGCGAAATGCCGGAAACGGGTTCTTTTGCCGGAAAGCGTATTGTCCTTAAGCCGCGCAGTGGCAATGCCGGTGTGACGCAACCTTTAATGCCGATGAGCCCGTCCCGTCCGATGACTTCGGTTGTAAAAGTGCAAACACCGTTGATTAAACCTGTTGCGCCCGGACTTTCCAAGAAAGCGTTGATCGGAATTTTTGGCGGGGTTGGCGGCGGACTTCTTTTGTTGATCGGTGGTTTGACATGGTGGGGAATTGCATCGTATCGACACGCCTCGGAAAAACCGGAGGCAACGGTGTCAACGTCTGCGCCGTCCGCCGTTGTGTCTCCACTTGTGCAACATCAGCAGCTTTTGGAAACGCTGTCCGAAACGGTGGCAGGGCGTGTCCCTGTGACGAAAGAGGGCGTGGCAGAGGCGGAACGTCTCGTCGCAGGGCTTGCGAAGCGGGCGGAACGTGCCACGCTTCCCGATCAAACGCAATGGTTGGTAGCGTTGGAGGGAGAAGCGCCGACGGCAATGTTACGTGAATTGCAGCAGGCATATGGTACTGTTGCGCGATTGAAAACCGTTGCTGTCGGGACGGAAAAGCTCCGTGCGGAAGTGGACGGACTGCGGGTGACGGCGATGGATGCGACGGCAACGGCAGAGGCGGTGGAGGCGATGGTCGCAACGGCACAAAAAGCAGTTGAAGCGTGGGATTCCACGGCGGAAGTAAAGTCGGCAAAGGCTGATTTGAATGCTTTGCGGATGCAGCAAAAAGGATGGCGCAAGACGGTGGATCGTGCGCGTGTAGAAATGGAGTCCGCAGTCATTGCACGGCGGCAGGCAGAGGCGAAGGCGACGCAAGAACAGCATCGGAAAGAAGCTTTAGAGCGAGAACAAAATGCCATTGTGGAAGAGGTCGCCTCGATTGCAACGTTGGAAAGTTCGGTCGGTTCGGAGCTTGATCTCTTTATGCCGGAAGCGGCGGGCAAAAAGGTAAAGATGCGAATGGCACGATTGAAATCATCGGAAGCAAAAGAAGCGGCGAAAGTCGTGTTGGAACGTATCGAAAGATTTGGCTTGCTCAAAGAGTGGTTGTGCAAGAGTGCAAAGGCGGGGCAGTTGACCCGCTATGGCGTGACTGATGCGGAAGCAGCGTCGATTACGCTCGCAGGACAGAAGATTGCGTGGAAAGATTTTGTACTTGAACATCAAGGAGACGCCTTCCGTATTCTTTTCGGGCAAATTGCAGATGATGTTGGTGCGCGTGCGTTGCGTGCTTCAGATCGTGCAGAATTGGCGGTTTCGGCACGGCTTTTTGTGAATCGTTATTTCCGCGCAGAAGATATTGCGAAGTCTAAATCGGTACAATCGGCGTTGGAAAAATTTGGCAGTGTGGCAGATAGTTTGCCTTCGGCGAAAGTGGCGCGGATGCGGTTGGAGGCTCCTTCCGCAAAGGAATAGGGGCTTATGAAAAAACTGATACTGTTTTTACTTGCGCTTGTGGGGCTTCCTTTTTTGTGGGCGCTTGCGGTTTCCGTTTTGCGCTGTCTTGCGCTTGATGCTGTACCGCGTACGCTTTTCACGGCAGGGCAATGGTGGTTTGTCGGCGGTGGCGTGGTGATGACGATGCTCTATGTCTGGAAGGGGCGGAAGCTTTCGCCCGTGTACGTCTTTGCACATGAGATGACACACGCGCTTGCTGGCGTTTGCTGTGGTGCGCGGATTCATCGTGTGAGTATTCGCGAGACGGGCGGATTTGTGGAACTGTCGAAGTCCAACCTTTTTATTACACTTGCGCCTTATTGTGTGCCGCTCTATCTCTTATTTTTCGTGCTGCTTCGCTGGATTGTGGATGGGTTTTGGCCGGAGGCGGTAGCGGCAGAACTGTGGAATTTCGTCCTTGGAATGGCGTTCCTTTTTCATTTGCTGTATACGGGAGATGCACTCTTAACTGTGGCGCAGCCGGATGTCCGCGTGTATGGGCGACTTTTCTCATATGAAGTCATTGTCTTTGCGAATTTACTTTTCGCCTTTATTTCACTTCTGTTGATTGCGCATTTAAGCGGATGGGAGCAAGGGCGAAATTTAGTGATTCGGACGTGGCGTTCTTATGCCACGGTGGTTCATGTCGCGAGTTTACCGTTTAATCGTTCTCATTCGTCGCCCACAAGCGCGCCAAGAGGTCACACAAATGAATGATGTTGGCGAACTTTATGAATGCCTGCTGTCCTCGACAAGTACGGTCGCATTTACCGGAGCAGGCGTTTCAACGGCGAGTGGCATCCGTGACTTCCGAGGAAAAGAAGGAATCTATAACGATACGTTTAAGGGTTATCGTGTGGAGGAACTGTTTGGGATCGATCTGTTCCTTCGCGATCCCTCTTTATTCTACGCATGGGCTAAAGATTTCGTTTATGCGCTTGAGCTTTTTCATCCCTGTACGGTGCACCATGTACTGGCGCGATTGGAGTCGCGCGGGCTACTCTCCGCAGTGGTGACACAAAATATTGACCGTTTGCATACGCTCGCAGGATCGCGTAAGGTCTTTGAAGTTCACGGTTCGCCGCACGTTCATCATTGCTTGACGTGTGCCAAGACGTATCCTTACGATGAGGTGGCTCCGATTGTTCGGGCGGGAGAAGTCCCCACCTGTTCTTGTGGCGGCATTCTCAAACCCGATATTATTTTCTATGGTGAAGCCTTGAATGAAACCGTTCTTCGAGAGGCAACGGAAGCCTGTCAACAGGCTGATTTGTGCCTCGTCCTTGGAAGTAGTCTGACGGTCTATCCGGCAGCCTCTCTTCCGGAGGAAGCTTATCGATGTGGTGCGCGACTGGTGATTGTGAACGATACTCCGACGCCTTTGGACTCTCGTGCGCTGTTGAAATTCAACGATTTGGCTGATACCTTCGTACGTCTGACGGACTTTTTCGACCGCGTGCTGTGATATACTGAAACTTCTATGGACTCCTTCATTCCCGTCGCATTTGCTTCTGACGACAATGGCTTTCTGTCATTGACGGTTGCGATTTATTCGCTTGTCCAAACGGCTTGTCCAGCGGCGCGATATCGTGTCCTTTTATTATCTAATGGACTTACGGAAGAGCATTTGGTTCGCGTGCGGGAGGAAATTGAACGGCGCGGCTGTACGCTCGAAGTCGTAGAGATGCGTGAACGATTAGCTCATGCAGATTTTGCTGATGTGATTAAACGTTCGTATGCAGATCTTCCGGTTACGGCTTTTGCGCGCCTTTTCCTGCCCGAACTTTTTCCGTCAATTGAGAAGCTCGTTTACCTTGATACCGACGTCTTGGTCTGCGAGAATTTGCTTCCTCTTTTCAATGTTTCTCTTGGCGAAAACGCCGTCGCGGCGGTCTATGAAGAGACGCGGGACGGACATGTGTGTCATTTAGCGCGTATGCCAGAGGCGATGTTTGGATATTTCAATTCCGGTGTTTTGGTGATGAATCTCACTTTTTTCCGTGAACATTATTCGGTGCAGTTTTGGTTGGAACAGATTGCGACGTATGTCGAGCTTCCTGATCTTGATCAGGGACTTCTCAATCGTGCGCTCTTTCGTCACGTTGTTTCTCTGCATCCACGATGGAATTGGCACGATGGAATGTCGCGCTTAGCGGTCTCACATCTTTTTGTCTTTCGTTGGCGCGGGTGGACGGAGCGTCAAGCCATTGAAGCTGCCGTGCGTCCTGCCATTCTTCACTTTTACGGTACGAAAAAACCGTGGTTTGAAAACTGGCGGTATGAGGGGCGTCGCTACGAACGCGCAATGAAGGCGTGTGGCTTTAACATTACCCGCCGGTACTATGACGGCACGCGCCAAACGTATCAATATCGTTTTTTACGCGGTAAACAATTGATTCATGGGATTGCGGATGGCACCGTCCGTACTCTTCTCTTTCTCGCTTGGCTGGTCGTCGGCCGTAAAGGAAATGTATGCTGACAATCACGCTGACTCATCACCCCCATGCTCGTAAAGAGCTTTTCTTAGATCGTACGCTTCGTGTCATTTCACGCAGTGGGCTTAATCTTACCGAAAACGCTTTGGTGGAGCAGCTCCCCACGATCGCTCAAACGCTTGGCAGCTGTCTTTTTCTGGGCGGGCGAACGAGCGCACTGGCGCAAGCGGTGTGGTTGCGTGGGCAAGGAGAAGCGTATCAGGTGCATACGTTCGATGCTCATACTGCGCGCATTCTCCAACGGAATCTTGACGATAATCAGGCGCCGAAAGCACTCTTTCATGTGTCTGCGGAATCGGACTTGCACGCGTTTGCGAAAGCGTCAACGGTGTTTTGGCAAATGACCAAAGGCGATGGCACCGCCGAACTCCAATTGAATATGTTGGAAACGTTGTGCGAAGATTCTGCTCCGCAAGGGCGCCGTTTTTTCATTGCTTCCGATGCGCTCAATGAAACGTTTCTTAAGCGGGTGAAAAAGTATTGCGATAAAGTCACGTTGAAAAAGTTTGGCGACAAAAAGACGGGGGAAGTCACCGTTCTTTTTGCGACGTTGGCGCATCCGATTTTACGAACGGAACAGTCCACGCACTCCGCAGAGTTTGAAATCTCGCTCAAGGGACATGAGCCGATTAAGTTGATGACGCTCCCCGGATGTTTCTGTCATCGCCGTGCCGATATGGGCGGTTTGGCACTGACGGAAGTGGTTGCCGAACAAGTCGCATTTGATGACGGCGATTGGATTATGGACATGGGGTGTGGCTGTGGTATGGACGGGCTGTTATTGGCAACGGCGTTCCCCGAAAAGAAGTTGCACGTAACGTATCAAGATTCAAATGTGTGCGCGCGTGATGCGGTGATGGAGAACCTTCGCCGTTATCCGCACGCAGGAGAAGTACTCTTTTCCGATGAAGGACTGGGCGAACCGAATCGTTACGATTTGTTTCTTGCGAATCCGCCTTATTTTGGCGATTGGCGTATTGCGGAGTTTTTTATTGAGACGGCATCACGCGTGTTGAAAAGAGGCGGGATGATTGCCTTTATTTCTAAACGTGAAGTCCAACCGACGGAACTCCTTACCGCTGCGCATTTTGAAGTCCTCAATACGTTCTCGCGTCGCGGATATACGGTGCTTCTTGCACGGAAGTGACCGCTCCGTTAATGTCGCTGAGGAACTCCGCCTTTTGTGATGGAGCGGAAGCTATGATGTCGAAGCGTTTGATATACTGTATACTATGCATTTGAATGTTGCTGCAGCACTTATCTTGAATGATGAGGGAAAAGTTTTCTGTGTACAACGCGGAGCCTCGCAAACGGTTTCGACGTCGCAGAAGTGGGAATTCCCCGGCGGTAAAATAGAACGGGGAGAAACGGCTTCGCAGGCGGCGGTGCGTGAAGTCCGTGAAGAGCTCAATTTAGAGCTCTCTGTCCTCGGCGAAGGTCCGGTTGTTAATTACTGTTATCCTGAATTTTCGATTACCTTGTCCTCTGTTCTCTGTGCCGTAGAATCGGGCGAAGCGGTCTTAAAAGAACATCTTGCGAGTGACTGGTGCGCACCTGATGCACTGATGCAGCATGATTTTGCCGCCGCCGATCAAGCCCTTTTAGTCTTTTTGCGCGAACGCTTTTTCGGCGCACATCTGCACAGTGAAATGATGGGGCGTGCGAGTACCTTTCTTTCGTCTTGTGCCTCCACGAATGATGAAATGCTCCAACGTGCCGAAGCCGGTGCTGTGGAAGGTTCTCTTGTGGTCACCGAGACGCAAACGGCAGGACGTGGACGTTTGGGGCGGACGTGGCTTTCTGAACCGGGACAAGCGTTGCTCTTTTCTCTTTTGGTGCGCCCTCTCCTTCCGGCTGAAATCGCCGCAACGGTTCCGCTTGTCGCCGGTTTGGCGATGGCGCAGGTTTTGCGTCAGGAGTTGGATTTAGACGCCGGTCTTAAATGGCCCAACGATATTTTGATTGGGGATCGGAAAGTCTGTGGCATTCTCTGTGAAGCGCAAACCTCTGCGGAGGGGATCGAAGGAATCATCATTGGAATCGGCGTGAATGTCGGTGCCGTGCCGGAATCGGTCGCATATCGAGCCATTGGATTAAAAGGTGCTATCGATCGTATGATGCTTCTGGCGCATTTCTGTGAACGATTTGAAAGCGTATATCAAAAATGGTGCGCAGGTGGCTTGGCGGCGTTGAGTGAAGAGCTTGCTGCCGTTGATTGTAAAAAGGGGAAGCCGATTTCTGTCCGCCAGTCCGACAGCATTCTGGAAGGCATCAGCGGTGGAATCCGTGCAGATGGCGCATTGTTGCTCGAACAGCCGGACGGCAGCTGCACGCCGATTCTTTGTGGAGAAATTGCGCAATGGGAATGATGAAGTACGCGATCCTCGGCGGAATGCTGATGAGTTTATGCGGCTGTTATGAACCGCAGGAGGCGCCCGAGTGTGATCGTTCGACGATTGTTATGGTAGAAGGAACGAATGCAATTCCTCGTCTTTCTGCTGATTCCAACCTGCGTGAATTACATCTGCGTACGGTCGGTGCCGAGCGTGTCTATCAATTACGTGTGCCCTCTTCGGTGCGTGATTTGAATCTTTCGGGGAATGACTTGCCGGCACTGCCACGTGATCTTGTTCCTCCCACAGTTGAACGGTTGTGGCTGGCGGATAATCGTTTGACGAACTTGCCGGCAACGTTCAGCGCCGTGCCGTTAACGTATTTGAATCTTGACCGCAATCTTTTGACTTCGCTTCCCGATATGTCGCAAATGCCGTTGCGTTTTCTCCGTCTCAATGGCAATCATCTCACCATTCTGCCACCGCTCCCAGCAACGATTGAACGGCTTTATCTTGCCGACAATCAGCTCACGGCAACGCCGCTGAAGCCGTCCGCATTACGGCATCTTACGCTTTCTGGAAATCCTCTTACCGCGGTGCCGGACGATCTCGGTACGGGGCTTGAATTGCTTGATTTACGCAATACGAAAATCGAGAAGCTGCCGGACGATCTTCGTCCGTGGCGGACATTGAAAGTCCTGTTTCTCGCCGGTTGCCCACTGCCTGATGCGGAGAAAGACCGCATTGAGGCTTCGTTTGATTCCTTTGATACTACGGTGGTTTTTTAATGAACTCCTTACCTGAATTGTTAGCGCCTGCCGGATCTTTTGAAGCGGCTGTCGCAGCGTTTGCTTACGGTGCCGACGCGGTCTACCTCGGACTGAAACGTTTTTCTGCGCGTGCCGATGCCGCCAATTTTACGATGGATGAACTCACGCGCTTGATTGCTTATGCGCGAACGTTTGAACGTCCACGCAAGGTTTATGTAACGCTCAATACGTTGATTGAAACGCGTGAACGTGCGGACCTTTTGCCACTGTTAGTGACATTGGAAGACCTTGCGATTGACGGTGTCATTGTGCAGGACTTAGGACTTGCCTCAATCATTCATAAACATTTCCCGACGATTCCGCTTCATGCCAGTACGCAATTGTCGTGTACGTCTGTGGCAGGCGCACGCGCGTTGAAGGCATTGGGCTTTGTGCGCATTGTGACGGCGCGTGAATTGACCTTGCGCGAGGCTGCCGAGATTGGACAAAAAGCCGGTGTTGAAATCGAAGTCTTTATCCATGGTGCGCTTTGTTATAGCGTGAGCGGACTTTGTCTCTACTCATCTCTGACGGCGGGGCGGAGTGGTAACCGCGGACGCTGTGCCTACTGCTGCCGTCAAAGTTTTTGCGATGTGAATGGAACACAAAACCATCCGTTTTCAATGCGCGACTTGGCAAGCGTCGAAACTGCCGAGGAACTACGAACGTTGCCTTTAGCCTCTCTTAAAATTGAGGGGCGTATGAAGAACCCGCTTTACGTTGCGGCGGTCACCGATCTTTATAGTGATTTACTGAATGGCGTTCTCTCTCCTGAAGGGATTGCCAAAAAGACTGCCGATCTTCAAACCATTTTTTCGCGTCCGTGGACTCCGCTCTACTCTAAGAACGGTTCCGCCACGCCCGAAACGATTATTGATTCCCTTTGCATTGGACATCGTGGTGCGCCGATTGGTAAAGTTCGTGAAGTGCTTACCGATCATGAAGGATCGCGTTGGCTCTCCTTTGAAACCGTGCGCGCACTTGAAAAACACGATGGTATTCAAATTGATTTGCCCACCGGCGGTCGCCCTGTCGGGTTTGCGGTGGATCGTTTCTGCGATGCGAAAACGCGTCGTCTTGCCATTACACTTCCGGCGGGGATTCGTGTTGAAGTCGCTTTGCCGGAGGAGATCGAAGAGGAAATCCCGCGCGGTGCTATTGTGTACTGCTCCGCTTCACAAGCCGTTCGCCGTTCGTTCCCTGTGCCGACACCGCGTTCGACGGATACGCGAATTTTGCATCCGGCGGACTTGACGCTGACACTGACTCCTACCGCGCTTACGTTGCGTGGCTGCGGAACAGAGGTGTCGGCACCTGCGACATTAGATGCCGCCAAGAAGCCCGAGTGTTCACGTGAAGCCGCAGAACGTCTGCTCGCGCGATTGGGAGATGAAGGATTCTTCTTGCGTTCGCTGGACTTCCAAGACCCTCAAGGACTTTTCCTGCCGGCGTCGATTCTCAATGCGACACGCCGCGAGTGGGCGGCGCGGACGCGTGAACGTCTTGCGGCGGAAGCTAAAAATCGTCGCGCTGAAATCTTGATTATTCCCGAGCGGAAACGTACGGTGAAAACGGATGCGGCGAGTGCCCCAGTGGCAACAGAGCCACGTTATAGTGTGAAAGTCTCCGTCTTACAGGCGACAAAGGTGCTGGGGCATGAAATGCCCGAAGACGTGATCGTTGCTTTGACGAGTGAAACCACCTTGCGGCAGCTCACGCCGTGGATTGAAACTGTGCCACGCGAAAAGTTGCGGATTGCGCTGCCACCAGCGTTGCGTGATGCCGATTTGACTGCGCTCGCCGGAATGATAGGGAGCTTGGTGGATAAAGGCTTCCGCCGATTTGAGGTCGCCGATCTCACGTCTTGGCAGTTTCTTATGGATCTCCAACCGTTCTGTGATGCCTTTGATATTTGGGCGGATTGGACATGGTATGCCACGAATCCGGAGGCGGCTCAGGTGCAAGCGGCGCTCGGTATTCGTGGTGCAGTGACAGGACCCGAGTCCAATCTTCCGAATGTACTGTCCTTGCCTGATGATTTACCACGCGAAATTCTCGTGGCACAAATTGCACCGCTCTTTATTGCGTTCACGCGCCCTCTCGTTGGCGAAGAGGCGCCGCCACGGTTGACCGATCGAAATGGTCACCGTTTATGTGTCACGCGTTTAGGACGTTTGTGGGTTACTTATTCTGAACGTCCGTGGTCGGCACAGAACCATACGCGCGAATTGCTCTCTTTGGGCTATGTACGTCAACGCGTGGATTTGTCGTGGGCGGGGGCGGATCTCTTCTTTGCGAATTGGCGCGATGTCCTTATGGCGGCGCCACTCTTTACGGATCGATTTAAAGAGTACCGATTCTAATTGAGCATTCGCCATAATAAAAGGGAAGCTCCGTGAGGAGCTTCCCTTTTATTATGACCGACGATTCTTAAATCACATGAACGGTCTTGTTGCCGGGGTTCACGCCACCGATGATGATCGGCTGTTCGCCTGCCGCTTCTAACGCTTTCAACGTCGTTCCAACGGCGGCGGAGTCAACGGCAAGGATGAATCCGATACCCATATTAAATACGCGGTACATTTCTTCCCTGTCGACATTCCCTTTTTCTTGAATGAACTGGAAGATTTGAGGAACTTCCCAACTTGCGGAGTCAATCGTAACATCGACATTCTTCGGAAGGACACGCGGAATATTGTCGTAGAATCCGCCACCGGTGATATGCGCCATACCGTGAATGTTCACGCCGGCATTCATTACTTGTGTAATGGGCTTGAGAAAACTCTTATGAACCGCCAAGAGTGCGTCTGCAAACGTGACTTGCGTTCCCGGAACAAGATCTTCGGGCTTTTTGCCTTCCTGTTCAAAGATGACTTTACGTGCCAACGAAAAACCGTTGGTTTGAAGTCCGCCCGAGGGCAGTCCGATCAACACATCACCGACTTGAATCGCATCGCCTGTGATAACTTTATCTTTCTTCACCTGACCAATAATCGTTCCGACAAGGTCATATTCGCCGATCGGATAAAGCCCCGGCATTTCAGCGGTCTCACCACCGAGAAGCGCGCAACCATTTTCGGCACAGGCTTTGCACAAACCTGAAATCACCGCATTGAAGATTTCTGCATCAAAAACGGAAGCGCCGATATAATCCATAAAGAAGAGAGGCGTTGCCCCTTGCACCAAAATATCATTGACGCAATGGTTCACAATGTCTTGTCCTACCGTATCGTGCCGTCCGACCATTGCGGCGACTTTCAGCTTGGTTCCCACGCCATCGGCAGACGCGACAATGAGCGTGTCTGCGCCCGGGCTTTGGAAAAGACCGCCGAAGCTGCCAATTCCTCCAACCACACCGGGGGTTACGGTCTTTTTAACCATTTGCTTAATGGTTTCGATACCTTTCATCTTCTTGTCAATATCAACGCCAGCGGCGGTATATGCGGAATGCTTCTTGTCCATGGGAGTCTTTGTCCTTGCTTTAGGGAATTAAAAGTGGAGTGCTAAACGTTACGGAGCTTTTGGTTTTGCGTCAACGTCTGCCCCTGTCGTCTGGGCGGCAACACTCAGTGTGGCTTTCACAAAGGGAGCGTTAGCAACAGGGAACGGGATAATCACCGTTTTGTCCGCTTGGGCAACGACGTTAACTTTGTGAATCGTGGGCGTTGCACCGAGTGTCGTATAAGATGAAATCGTCAGTACGCCATTGATGTTATCGAGATCAGCGGTTGTTTCGACTCCGCCCGCTGTCGCTGGTATATACGATCCTTTAAGTGTAATAGTTCCGCTTTGTGCATCAATTGCTGTAACGGAAAGGTGTGGTGTTCCGCCCACATTCATGGCAAACGCATTTTGTTTATCGGTATCCGTTGCGTCCGCAGGAAGTGCGCCACCTTTTCCTGAATCTTGCGACCATTCGGCATATTTTGAAACCTGTTCAGGAGAAGGAGGAGTTTCGCCACTGCTAACAGGCATTTGCGCCAATAAAATGTTGGTCGCAGAGCCTGCACCTTCAAAGGCGACAGAGGCAAGCGTTGCATTTGAACTTGGAGAAGTAATGCCCTTCGCTGCTTTTTCGTAAGTCGATCCATTCTTTACATAGACGTCATACTTCAATACAGAAGCATCAAGAAAGGCGATTGCACGAATGGAAAGAGAAGTCGGAGAGGTCGCAGAGAGTGGCGTCGGCAATGTATAGCTGAACCATCCTGCGTTTCCTGCCACGGCATTACTGATGAGTAGCTGTGTCCCTGCGGCGTTAGGGCAAATTACCAGTTTGTCTGCGGTCGTGACTGTTTCACTGTAAAGCGGGTCAATCGTCGGAAGCGTGAAGGTAATCTCCGCCTCTAAGGCGGTCATATTAGAAGTAGAAATCGTCGGCGTACCGGTGACCGTCAGTATTGCCGCGTCCTTAATCGGAGTGGTTACCTTTTGATTAACAGTTAATGTTTGTGCGAAGAGAGGAAGAGCGGCAAGGGCGGTCAACGCAAGTAAGAAGTGTTTCATCATAGTCGTCCTCTTTACATTGCCCGTAGCAAACGCGGCATAACATCAATTAAAGACTCGGCTCCACGTTGAATTTCTTCTGCGTGAGGCCCCAACACAATTAAAGGCACGGGGTTAAACGTATGTCCGCGCGTACTTAAATCCTCAATATTCCCGTGGTCAGAGGTGATTAACAGCAGTGTCTCTTCGTCACGCCGTTCGACAACGCGCGTAAGAAAAGTGTCTAACGAATGCAATACGCCTTCTGCCTGTTCTTTGTTCTGCGAATGCCCTGCGATATCCGTTAAGAAATACTCGAACAGCGTAAAATCGTTTTCCGCAGCAATGGCGAGCAACTGATCGGCAGCATCTTCGGGCGTAATCGTAGGGCCTATGTAGCCTTTGGGGACAATCGCTTGACGAGTTAAATCGTGAAGCACTGCACGTCCTGCCAACATATCCCGTTGATAGCGAATCGTCGTAGGCGCTGTCAGCGACATAATCGTTGTGACTGACTTAAAGCGCCGAGCAGAAAGCTCCTCCGCAGTATCTGCAAAATAAGCATCGGCAAAACACACCTTCTTGCCTCGCCGTTGTAATTCCAAAAAGAGATTGTCCTCTTGAAGCAATCGGCACAAGGTGGGTCCGGGGAACCCTTCTTTGTGTCGTCCCATAACCTGTGAAGCGTTCACGCCGGTGTACAATGTCGCTTGCCCCGTTGCCGACTGCGGTAATCCTGATACGCCTAAACGTGTGTCCAATTTGACTGCTGCATTTTGCATCAAACGGTACAACGTTGGACAGACCTCTGGACGGACAGGATTGGACTCCCCCGCCAGTGCGTATCCCACACCATCAATAAATACATAGAGCACGCGCATTGCAAAAATATCATACCAAATGCAACACTCTCCCGCAATGAATCCATCGCCACCGTGCGCATCGCGAGGGAGATTGACTTACTAATTTTCTACAAAAAGAAGGAAGATTTCCTACGAAGCGGACTCAATCCTGTTTCACTTGATTATAGTCAAAATCATTGAACATATAAAAGGGTGTCATACTACGATCCTGCAAAACATCCAATCGCTCCCCGACGGTGGAAGAAATTGTTCGGATACTTTTCCACCATGCTGACGGAGTGGATTCCCCTTTTGCATTTTTCTCAACAAGAAGCGACGAAAGCTTATGCTCCTCAATCTTTACTCCAGAACACATTTGTGTCATCACTTCCCCTTGACGTTTACCATTCATTTTAAGTTCAGCGGAAAAACACACTGGCAGACCATACGCCACAATAAATGATGGGGGAACGCACACTCTCGCACGATGTTCTTGCCCATGAGCAATGTTTTGATAAGTAATCGTTCGTGTCACCATCACGTAATAGTGAGGATTTTTAATATCTTCCAAATACCAATCAACCTTACAATCCGCTTTTGCGGCATTCATTAAAAGTTGAGTTAATAATTTAGATTTACTCATATCATATAATAGCGCATAGGTAATCGTTATCTCGGGAATTTTATTAACGGAAGGACGTCTATCTATTGTTTCTCCCGTAACTTCGTAAACAACATCAAAATGATGCCATCCGGTGACAGCAACTCTTTTCCATAAATTGCGATAGTCTCTTTTCCTGGAACTACCGTCCTGTTGAATTGGTATATAACCGTATTTTGATGTGTAACTCAAATCAATTGATTGTCCACTTTCCTCGTTTTGTATTCTTTCTTGTTTCGTCAACGCCGGAAGTGCTGAATATTCATTCTCATCATCTACGCGCGTAATATTCTTTATTTGAATCGCAGTAGAATCATATGTTGGAATTATCTCCACTTCGTTATTCGCTTGTGCACAATAAACGAACCCTATCAACAGTAAAAAAGTAATCCAAGTTTTCATTGCAGATGTCCCTATACCCTTTAATCATCCGAATAAATGACAGTGTGATACTTCAGTGTCAAACCAAATCCACACTCTTTCTGATATTGAAAGTAGCACAAATTTTAATGCTACGTCAAGTTAAAGGCATGTTTAGGTTCATTAGCAATTAGATTCTTAATAATAAACGTAATGACGATACGCCTCCTCTACCTTTTTCATGAGGTTTATAACGCATACGGTTCATATCAGAATCGTATAACGACTACGTCAATGGGCGATATCAAATACATTTATGTAGACTGACTGCTCAAGCGAATGTCTTTATGAATTTTGGAGCTGACAGTGAAAATTAGAAAGTACAGTATTCGATAACGTCTTAGCGAGTAGAAGTACTATCGTTTTAGAGGGAGTCGTAATCTGTTTGGACTGTGAATTTGCTTTTGAGATATTCCCAAATAAGTGTAGCGTTGTACCTCGTCAGAAGTGCAACGCTACACTTGTTTTCACCTGTTGAGTGTATGCGCTATTTGATTGGGGCGACGCAGAGGGCGTAGAAGTTGACAAGGTTACGCTTACCATTGGCTTTTACGCGGAACTGTACGGTGTGTTTACCTTCCGACAAATTCTTTTCCAAGATGAAGGGCCACGGCATACAGATATAACTGCTCCATCGGGTAAAGGTATCCACGGAGTTCCATTTTGCCCCATCTACGGAATATTCAAGAACGGCGGATTCGGGACTGGCAACAATGTAAACGCCCATAATCGACCCTGTGAAGTCCATCGAGAAGGAGGCTCCTTCACCTTCCGCGACGAGCATCGGGCAATTGACGAACATCGCACGTGTTTCCATCGGGCGAAGTGGCTTCCACGCGCTTACTGGTTTCGCGCGGTTTAAGTTGTAGGCTTTGGCTCCGGGAATAAAGTTTCCGTAAGTCCACGCATCTTTGCGTATGGCAGCAGGAAGTTTGACAGTGGCAACGGACTGCTGCGCGGCAGCGAGTGCTTCATTGAACAGTTTAGAAATGGCGGAGTAGTACAACCGTTGACCGAAAGGAGAGGGGTGCAAATCGCGGAAGTCACGTTCCCAGTCGAATTGCTTGGCGGCTAAACGGTCGGCAACTTCTTTGGCGAGGTTGAGCTGTGGCAACGCATAGTGGGAGGCAATCCGTGTATGGGTCGCGACAATCGGGTGCAGTTGACCTTGGGCATAAGCGGCGGTGTAACGTGGTTCAGCAAAGTGGAGGCAAATCAATCCAACGTTCGGATTTTCGATTTGAATCCCGCGTAAAACGCCTTCATATGCACGTTCAATTTCTTCGGGCGTTTGGCTGTTGTGAAGGTCGTTGACGACGGACTCGAAAAAGACGAGATCCGCAGGACCGGCAAAATGTTCGCGCCAACGGAAAACGTGGCTTAAGGAGCCGAGGGAAGGCACGCCGATATTGCGAAACTCAAATTGCACTTGTGGGAAACGGCGACGGAGGCTGTCCATCGTCATATTTTGCCAACCGGGGTTGTAGGTAATGGAACCGCCGAGGAAAATTACACGCGCTTGCTTTTTGGCAAGGATACGTTCCAATGCGGGGCGAAGGTTCACGGCATTCTTCGACCACGTCGCCATAAGGGAGGCAGGGAGGTCTGGAAGCGGCGTGTTTTGAATGATGAATTGTACCGATTCATTCACCGCATCCAAGGGGAAATGGTGTCCTTGTAATTGATAGGGACCTTTGTTGTAATGCAACGTAATTTCTCCGCCGGCGGCACGATAACGCGCAGCGAACGGTTCGGAATTATATTTGGGGGGAACGACGCGGTCTTCGGGACCGATGGTGTGCCAAATGGGAATATGGTGGGCGGCAATGCGCTCGGCATAGTTGAGCGGGATGTCCGTACTCGCATCTGCTTCGGCTTCGGAGGCAAATCCGTATTGCGCTATTAACTGTTTCCAGTCGCCAGCAGAGCCGACGCTCATACCGTCTTTTCCTTGCGGCCACGATTTGAAATCCATGGTCGGAGTATCGCCATAGATGACTGCCACGCGTTCAGGCCAACGGTTGGCGAAGTTGTAAATGAAAAAGCCTCCGCGACTGCATCCATAGAGTACGGTCTTGGCGGAAAAATGATACGTCGAGATGAGATACTGGTAGAAACGATCCCAAACCGCCATGGCACGCGGAGAACCATACATATCGGGCGTGTCAACATAAACGGTGTGATAGCCTGCTTCCAAAAGCTTGACGTCAATTTCATCGTGATATCCGGGCCAACGCGCGCGCCACATCCACGGAGCGCCGGGGGCAACAGCTTTAGGAACGGTCACCCAAGCGGATCTTCCGTCAAAAGTAAAGTTGATACGTTGATATCCATGCCACTGTGCTTCGCCTTTTTTCGCGATGATGGGGGCGGCTTGTGCCGTGCCGGCGGGCGGCGTGGCGGCAGCATGAACGGTTGTGGTTACGAGCCCCAACAAGAGGCAGGCGGCAATCATAAAAGAACAGAGAAACGTTTTCATCACTATACTCCTTGCATTAAGACTTGAATCAGTCTATCACCGAACGGAGAATATCGCATGAATTAAATATGCGCTTCTGCCTCTGTATTCCAAATGATACAGGACATACCTGTGATGAAAATCGCAGGTATGTCCTGAAAATGAGCGGCGCGAGAGCTGCCCTTTAGGCGGCGACAACGACCAGCTTACCTACGGCAATGAGCGTAAAGACCATGACGAAGATGGCGACGGTTTCAATGATACCGAGCGCGGCAAGGTTGTTGGTGAAGCCTTGACCGGTTTCGCCCTGTGCATCGGCGGCACATCCTGCGGCACGTCCCTGAAAGAGTGCGGACATTCCAATGGCAATGCCGGCAAAGGCTCCGAGGATTAACATTGCCAATCCTGCGCCCGGCAAGATTCCTGCCTTGGCAGTCGCGGTGCCAATCATCGTAAACATAAGAATCATACCGTAGAGCGTTTGTGTAATCGGCGCGCCGACGTAAGCGAGCAAAAGGAAAGGCGCAGGGCGGTTTTGTGCATAGCATTTCTTCCATGCGCCTACGGCACCTGCCGCTGCAAATCCAGTTCCAAATGCCGAGCCAACGGCGGAAAGAGCGAGACAGGTTACGGCACCAGCAACGCCCAGAGCAATGTTCATATCCATGTGATGTTTTCCTTTACTGTTGAGAAGTTGAACGGAAGGGAACGTAGGGCACGCCGCACCACGTAATTCCCTTCGCGCCTGAAAATTCGAGTGTATTGAGACGCACGGCATGTACAAGAATTGAAAGTGCGCCCATTGCTAAGTTCAGCCCGTGTCCCAAAAGCAGAATGAGACAGATACAGAGAATGCGAAAGACCATCGGCATTTCAAGCTGGAACGCCATGGTGTTGAAGTTTTCTGCGACTTTTACCGAAGCCAGCCCCACGGCAAAAAGACGCACGTAACTGATGACATCGCCCATGGAGCTGATGACGTTGAGCGGAAGCATTCCCAGAGAGACACCTTGCGTTTTGAGTTCGCACGGCTTGAGCATAAAGAGTGCAATCAGTGCGACACTTCCACCGAGGAGCCACCACGTCCATGTCGGTTGCGTAAACCAACTCACGACAATGCCTGCGACAATTAGAAACATTGAAATCGTGACGCCCATCCATCCGAGTTCTGCCAATGCTTTAGTATTCGGGGCGAGACAAATCGCGTTCCACAATCGCGCCAGACAGAGATGAACGGCTCCAATGGCAAAGCACAGGAACATAATATTGTCCTGATTGCCGAGCCAATCGACCGTTGGCAATGCCGTGAGACAGGCAGGGAGCTGTTGATGGTTGATGCCAAAATATGTTCCGGAGAGAACGCCCCACAGAATCGTTGCAAGGCAAAAGACCGAGAAGATCAGCAGCACGGGGCGTGCGGCTTTCTTGGCATGAAGTTTCCACGCTGCCGCACCGACGCCTAGAAGCATGAGTGCGCCATATCCGGCATCACCAATGAGCATCGCAAAGAAGAGCGAGAAAAAGACATAGAACGGAACGCTGATATCACTTTCCGCATAGCCCGGTAAAATTCCCAATCCTTTGAACAGTGTCGTAATGGCACGAAATCCGCGTGGCGGTTCGAGCATAACGGGGACATGCGGATCATCCGGTTCGGGCGGATTGAGTGCAAGCCCCCAACCGTTCGCGGACGCTTTTGCCAAAAGTTCTGCTTGTGCTCTTTGCGGTACATATCCCAAGAGATATGCGACCGAACCTTCGGTGCGAAGATTTTCGGAGACTTCCGCGAACGCTTTACTCTCACTCTTTTGTGCGAGGAGGCGAACGAATTGCGGACGCAATGTTTCGACGGCATTCGCCAGCCGATGGAGGAGTGCGTGTGCAACACTTTCGGTGCGTTCGGCATCTGCCGTCATTTCCGCAGTGGAAAGAGCGGGGAGCGGAAGGACTTCACAGCCTTCGGGCAAAGGCGCGACGCCGACCCATGCGCCATAAAGGAAGGCGGCTTCAACACCAAAGTGAACGCACAGCACCGCTTCCGGAGTCGCTGCATCCAGTGCTGCGGCAGACTTTTCGGAAAGTTTGAAAAGCGTGACCGGAAGTCCTTTTGCCTTGAGCATTTGAATGGTTGCCGGCGTGAGACTTCCAAACGGGTGATAGCGGTGGAGCGTTTGCCGTAATGTAAAATGTTCTTCGCGAAGCCGCGTAATCAATTCTGCGGCACGCGTGACATCGATAACGGAGTCCAACGATTGAAGCGCTTCCGCTGCGGCAAGCAGTTCGGGGACCGTCATCGTTGCGACGGGCGAATCCGTTTCCGGCTTGAACGCAAAAAGCCCGTTGGTTTCTGCGATTGAAAGAATGCGAAGGGACTGTTCCACCGAAGCCACCGTCATGGCGGCTCGACGAATGGGTTCGCTGTCGCGCAATTCAAGCCGGACGTGGACGCATCCTAATGCACGTAAAGCTTCCAGTGCAGAGGCTCGATCTGCGGTCGCACAGAGCAAAATGAGCTGTTCCATTGGCACAATCATGCGGTCGCCTCCTCTTGTTGGGGCGCACGTCCCTTGGCAATTTTTCCGCGCACCACGGCGGCAGTTTGCTCGTCACCGATAAAGATACGAATGACGCGAATGTTCTCTTTGCACTCGGGGATTTTAACCTTTTCAAAGAGGTTGACGCGTTGCGCGGTGGTATGAAGTTCTTCTTGAATCAACTCCCGTTGCCGACGTAACACATCGCCTTCGGCACGAAGCGCCATCAATTCCGCCAACATCGTTTGCGCATCATCGGTCCACGCCGGCGTACGGAAAGGATCCAGCACGGTCGGAACGGCATCAATACCTTCATAGAGCGGAATGGCAACGCCGGCGATATTTCCAGAAGCGGTTAAAACTTTGTTAAATGAGACCAACCGTTCCGGTGCGACATCGGCATCGGCATAGAGCGAAATCCACGTTTCCAAACGTTTCCGTGCCACCGCTTCGCGCGCTTGCACTTCGGAGAGTTTCAGCGAGATTCCGGCAATTTCCGCCTGCAACTGTTGCTTCTTTAATTGCAACATCGGCAAAAAGCGTTGGAACCGCTTCAGCGCATCACTTTGCGCTTTCATTTCCGTTTTGGTGTGTTTGATTTTCGCCATAACGTTTTAACTCTTTTTGGGCCAAAACTGATCGGTCATTTGCGTGGGGATACCGGACTCCATAGGCTCAAAGCAATCGGCAAGGATTTCCCATCCTAAGTCCAAGGCTTGTTCCAATGGAATATTGACGGAAATATCCATCATCTTCTGTTCAAAGAGCGTCCCGTATTTCAACAGTTTCTTATCCCAGTCACTCATACGGAAGCCCATGGATTGCTTCTCTGCCGCATCTTTGTACTGCGCATAGAGTTTAATCATGGCGTCCATAATGGTGCGATGGTCGGCGCGCGTGTCTTTGTTGACTTGCTGTTTGAGACGCGAAAGCGAGCCGAAAGGTTCAATGCGTCCATTGCGCAGGTAGAACTGTCCTTCGGTGATGTAGCCGGTGTTATCAGGGACAGGGTGCGTGACGTCATCGCCCGGCATCGTGGTGACGGCGAGAATCGTAATCGAACCGGCACCTTCAAAGTCAACGGCTTTTTCGTAACGAGAGGCCAATTGCGAATAGAGGTCGCCGGGATAACCGCGGTTGGAAGGAATTTGCTCCATCGTAATGGCGATTTCCTTCATCGCATCGGCAAACGAAGTCATATCGGTGAGCAACACCAAGACGCGTTTCCCCTTCAATGCGAACTGTTCTGCCACGGCGAGCGACAAATCAGGCACGAGCATACATTCCACAACCGGATCGGCGGCGGTATGAACAAACATAACGGTGCGTGACAATGCGCCCGAAGCGTCCAGCGTATCACGGAAGGCGAGATAATCATCGTGCTTCAATCCCATCCCGCCCAAAATGATAATGTCAACTTCCGCCTGCAATGCGATTCGCGCCAAAAGGTCATTGTAAGGTTCACCGGCGCGAGCGAAAATGGGGAGCTTTTGACTTTCAACCAACGTATTGAAAACGTCAATCATCGGGATACCGGTACGCACCATATGGCGCGGGATAATACGTTTGGCAGGATTTACCGAAGGCGTGCCGATGTCGGTGGGGCTCATCGAAAGTTCAGGTCCATTGTCACGCGGACGAGCCGAACCGGTAAACACGCGTCCGAGCAATTCGTCACCAAATGGGACTTGCATCGGATGTCCGAGGAATTTAACTTCGGCATCGACGGCAATGCCACGCGCACCGGCGAATACTTGAAGTGTGACTTCATCGCCGGCAAGCTTGATGACCTGCGCGAGAGACGTCCCGGTACGCGATTCAATCTCTGCCAGTTCTTTGTTCCGTACGCCCGTTGCACGAAGCGTCACGACGGAGCCGGAAATATTGTCGATACGATGATAGAGCTTATGCATTCTTAGGCGCCTCCTCAATGAGCGTATAAAGCGCAGCTTTGCGCGTTTCATAGTCGGGTGTTTCCGCTGGCGTATTATTCCAATCAATAAACGCCTGCTGGAAGCGCAGGAACGTATGGCGTGCCGCCGCCTTGTCTTCAAAAGCAAAGTCTGCGCCTACCAAATCTTCCAAAACGGCGAACGTGTCGCGTTGACGTGCCACTGGAGCGCAAGCATCGACTTCGTTAAACGCGTTTTGTTGAAGGTAAACGGTGTCAATCAATTCTTTTCGGAGATAGTTCAAGAAGTCGGGCATTGCCGTTCCCTCTTCGCCGACGACCTTCATCATCTGTTCGACATCCGAACCTTTGCGAATCAGTCCGCGCATAGCTTCGACGCGCGGCTGGTCAATGACACTCTTGTACTTCGACCACGAATCCAAAGGATCAATTGCAGGGAATCGGCGGGCATCGGAACGTGCGCGCGAAAGTCCGTGGAAAGCACCTACGACTTTGAGCGTTGCTTGCGTTACCGGTTCATCGAAGTTACCGCCAGCAGGGGAAACGGTGCCGCCAATCGTGACGGAGCCAATGGAACCGTCTTTGAGCCGCACGCGTCCAGCGCGTTCATAAAAGCCTGCAATCACCGATTCAAGATAGGCAGGGAACGCTTCATCGCCGGGAATTTCTTCCAAGCGTCCCGACATTTCACGCAGCGCCTGCGCCCAACGGGAGGTGGAGTCTGCCAGAAGCAAAACATTGAGTCCCATCTGCCGGTAATATCCGGCTAAGGTCACCGCCGTATAAACGGAAGCTTCACGCGCCGCCACCGGCATCGAGGAGGTGTTGCAAATAATCACCGTACGTTCCATGAGCGAACGCCCTGTCTTGGGATCTTGCAATTCGGGAAATTCACGCAGCGTTTCAACGACTTCACCGGCACGTTCGCCACACGCCGCCACAATTACAATATCCACGTCCGCATAGCGGGAGGTCTGGTGCTGAATCACCGTCTTTCCGGCACCGAAAGGACCGGGAATGCAATAGGTACCGCCTAATGCTACAGGGAAGAACGTATCGACTTCACGCACGCCGGTTGAGAGCGTTTCGCTCGGGCGTAACCGCTCCGTGTAGCACGTAATCGGGAGCTTGACCGGCCACTTTTGCATAAGCTTGACTTCGTGCTCTACCGCTTGAGTATCGGTCAGAATGGCAACCGTATCTTCGACGGTGTATTCACCGGCAGGCATGAGAGATTTGACCGTATAGAGATCGCGCCACGCAAAGGGCACCATGATTCGGTGCGTGTAAACGCCTTCGGGAACCGTTCCGAGTGTTTCGCCAGCGGTTAAGCGATCGCCTACTTGAACCGTAGGCGTAAACGCCCACTTGGCAGCACGATCCAATGAAGGAAGATAGGTACCGCGCTGCAAGAAGAAGCCGCATTGTTCGGCTAATTGCGGTAGCGGATTGAGCAATCCGTCATAGATTTGCCCCAAAAGTCCGGGACCCAATTCCGCAGAAAGCATATCACCTGAAAATTCCAAGTCATCGCCGACTTTGAGGTCGCGTGTATCTTCAAAGACTTGCAAGTCAGCGACACCATTACGGATACGGACAATTTCGCTCATCAAACGGAGCCGTTGACCGTTTCCCCGATCAATGCACGCATATCCGACTTCATTCTGCGCCACGACACTGGCAAATGCCACCGTAATCATGTTGCCATTGACGCCTGTTACTTGACCGATTGTTTTTTCCATGTAGCCTTACCTTTAGAGCGTTTGTTGAGGCAATGCGGCGTCCAACCGAACGCGTCCCTTTTCAGTATCTCGCGCTGCGCGCGCCGCGGTCATAGAGAGTTTCGCGGCATAAGCAAAAAGTTGACTTCGCGCATGAGGATCTGCGCCACCCATTTCTTCTGCCGCCGCCCAGCGCACGCGCAATAACGCTTCTTCACGCGCTAAAGGATCGGGTGCAGATTCAAAGGCGGCATCAATCGCACGCACAAGTCCCACCGGATACAACGATGTTTCGGGCGGTACAAAATCTGCTGCACCAGTACCACGCTTGGCAATTCGCCGCCGTCCAATCGCGCCGTCGATGGCGTTTTCAAAATCACGCCACGCCAGAACGTACCGGTGACGGCTCGGACGTGGGTCGTTTCGAGCCAAAAGTGCCGCCGCCAAAGCATCTTCCGCACCGACGGCACTTTCACAAGCTGAAACAAATGCTTCGACCGTTACCTGTGGCGCACGGTCAGGGTAAAGCATTGGAAGCGAAGCTAAGAGGTAGCCTAAACTCATGTTAGTCTTTCAACAAAGCTGCCAATTGAGGACGAAGCAATGCGGCGAGAGAAGCGGTAATTGAATCGGCGGTAAAGTCGTGCTCTACACGTCCGCCTTCTAACCGCACTTTGAATCCTGCGCCTGTCCGCGCATCGGTCACTACGGTGACATTTTTCTGTTCGGCAAGACGCGCTTTGAGCGTAGCGACTAATGCCGGATTGGCGACAAGCGTCACGTCCCCCGTCTGGAGATACGCCGTTACCGCTTCCGTCACTAACGTTTCTATGAAAGCTTGCGTGTTGAGGGCGGAATCTACTGCGCCACCCAACGTTCGATCGAAGAGTGCCGTTACTTCCTGTCCCAATTGAATAATGACATCGCGTGCCGCCTGACGAAGCGTTGCTTCCGCACCTTGTGCCAGACGATCGGCATCTGCTTTCGCCTTCTCTACAACCAGTTTGGCTTCAGCCTTTGCTTGAGCGAGAAGCGCCGTTGCAGATTCTTGCGCCTTGGCAATTAACGCATCGGCTTCGGCTTGTGCCGTTTCGACGCCGTCCTTGCGAATCTTGTCTAATAGTGCATCTAGGTTTTCCATACAGGCCTTTCTTACTTACGCGAATATTATACCTGCCTCGTGGATAGTAAATCAAGTCGAAAGTGCATAAAAAAGGATTCGCGGCAATGTTTTAAGAGATTCTAAAACGGCTCGTATAACCGCGGATACGCCTTTATAGTAGGTAAGGAGTGCGAGCAAAAGTGTTGCGTGGAGCATATAAAAAGCCTGCAAACATAAGTTTGCAGGCTTGAAAATGGTGGTGGGGCTTGGATTCGAACCAAGGAAGTCATAGACAGCAGATTTACAGTCTGCCCCGGTTGTCCACTTCGGTACCCCACCAGAAAGCATAAAACGAGACAAAGTATACTAAAATTGAATCTTTGACACAAACACTATTTTCAAAACTTTTCATACTCCAACAAGAGGGTAGCGAATACTTTAATAGAGGAGTCGATAAGACTCTCTTTCGCCGTTGCCCATCTCCTCGCCGATGAGCCAATTTCAAATAGACATTTTATTTCCTTCCTACACTTATGCAGGAATTAGAGCGGCATAACACGCTCTGATAAGTCGGCAAGCGTCGCTTATAGTTTGAGGCGTGGGAAACAGTCTGAGGAGACGCCCCTTACTCCTTCATTTATCGTGCTTTAGTCGTAGCCTCAACAAATTTCAAGAGATATTGCAAAAGGTTTGCCCGCGCACCTCAGTGAGGTACGACCTCTACCTCATTGACCTTGACCTCGTACCTCAGTGAGGTAGACGCTCCGCCTCACTGAGGTACGCGAGCGAGGCGTCGGCTTGTGCTGTTCGTGCGCTCTGCATAAGTATCGTTTGATGTCGGCAACGCAAGTAGGACTTATGCAGTATTGGCACGATTCTGGCAAGGGCGCTTTAGGATAGCGGTTGAAGCGAAGCGACGGCGGAGAGGGGCGAGAGCGTGGGGCGAAGTTTTTGCCAGAGGTCAGTGGAGGACGAGGCGGCAACGAAAGACGCTTGCGCCACTTTTTTTTATCCGATAAACTATCGCGCATGAAATACGTCAATGGCATTCAGTACGCACTTGTGCTTACTTCTGTACTTCTTTCAAATATGCTTTCTGCTAGCACCAATGATACAATCGTGGTTACCGCCGCCGCGCTTCCAAAATATCGCGCAGAAACGACCGATGCGGGGATGCTTTTGGAGATGCCGCCGCAGGAGTCTCCTTTTACTGTGGATTCGTTGACCGCCGACTTTATTCGCGAACGTAATCCGACCGATTTAGATCAACTTTTAGCACTTCAGCCAGGAATTTACCAAGGCGGAAAAACGGTGATGGCGCGAAATGCCGGAGCGTATACGATTCGCGGTTTTTCGGGGAATGAGGTGCTGTTGGGCGGTGTGCCTTTGACTGGTGGCATTGGGACGTTCCTTGACCCTTCTCTGCTCGAACGAGTCGATATCGTCAAAGGTCCCGTCGGCGGCGCGTATGGCAGTCAGAGTAACAGTATGTCGGATGTGTCGGGAGCTGGCGGCACGATTATCCTTCAACCGAAACGTCCCGATTTTACGCAAAGTTTCCGTGATTTTACCGTTCGTGGTTCATATTCGCGTGGATCGGGATCGCGGTTGAAATTTATGAGCGATATCAATCAAGTTGTGGCGGAAGAGAATTTTGCGGTGCGTGTGCCACTTTCGATGGAATGGCGTGAGCCGGGGTATGCGCTGTCAGCTGCTGGCGTGGGGCGGACGTATTCGATTGCGCCGAGCCTGACATTGCGTCTGGAGGAGCGGTTGGAGATTGGTGCCGATCTTTTCTATCAATACAGCAATCAACCGGCGCACCAAGGTATTCGTACGGCATTTGGCAAACCGGTGAATGGTGATTCGTGGGATTCTACCTATGCCGAAGCGGGTGATCGAATGCAGTTTATGACGCATGGCGGAGCGTTTCGGGTAGAGGGCAAGGTGAATGATTGGCTGTCCTTGAGGACACGCGCGTCGATGTTCCAAACGGAAAACCGTTATCACTATCGCGGACCGAACTCCTCACCGCGGTTTAGTCCAAAGGCGCTGTACGAATATGGTGCTGGTGATCGTCTGACGCGGGCGTGGTATGCCGGACAAGAGGCAGTCCTTACGTTTGACAGTTCGGAGGTGAAGCATCAGTTGATTATCGGCGCGAATATCACGATGAAGCAAAGCCAAGGCAAGGGATCGTTTGGATCAAAACCGATTGACCTCGGGAAAGTTGCTAGTAGTCAAGAAGAGCAGAAGAAGATTGGGCTGACGGCGCAGGAATTGGCACAGTGGCGTGGCGTCAGCCTGATGATGGGATTGCGTGCCGACTGGCATGATAGCGTCAAACACGAACACGCGTGGACGTATTCGCCGCGATTGGGGCTCTCGTATGATGTCGCCGAAGCCGGATGGGCAATTCTTTTCGCTAATGTGTCACTTACCGATACGCCAAACTTCAATCAAAAGAAGTGGACAAAAAGTGGTCAACAGGGAAGTTCTTCGACCGACTATTTATCGGGCACTTGGCGTGCCATTCAGAAGGAGGCGGGGATTCGCGTCAATCCAGTTGAGAGCCTTTGGATTTCGACAACGTATTTTCATATTGATCAGAGCAATGCCCCCGTTGCGGTAACCGATACCATTGATCCCGATTTAACGGCGTATGTGGAAGATGGAAAGACAAACTCGCAAGGCATTGAACTCTCTGCCAGTGGCAATATTACCGAGAACTGGTCGCTCTTCCTTGCCTATACATATATTGATTACTACGACAAGACGCGAGGATTGCGCTTTGATCGCTTTCCGCCTCACGCCCTTTCATTTTGGACGAGTTATAAGGCGAGCTGGTTAGGCGGTACGGTATTGGGCTTTGGCGGAAGATGGCGTGATAATTGGCTGATGACTTTCCGCGGACAACCGGCTGGCGAACGGTATGCGGTGAAGAGCCTATTGACCTTTGATGCCTCTGCGGAGCTTCCTTTCGGCGATAATGTCTCCTGTATTTTAGCGGTGCGGAACCTTTTCGATTCACGCGGAATTGAGTCTGCCCGTAATCTTCAAGCGTTTGCCAATGATGGACGGACGTTTGAGCTTTCGTTTCACGTTAGGTTTTAGCATGACAAAAGCAACAGTTCCTGCACTTGAAGCCATTGCGCTTCGGAAGTCTTTTGAGGTGGACGGGCAACGTCTGCAAGTGCTTCATGGCATTGACTTTGCGTTGCCAGAAGGTGCGTTCCACGCCATTATGGGACCTTCGGGTTCGGGCAAAACGACGCTGATGAATTTGCTCGCAGGACTGCTGCCTGCCGACGAAGGCGATATTCGTGTGGCGGGGCGTTCGTTGGTTGGATTGAACGATCACGCGTTGACACTCTTGCGACGGCGAGAGGTAGGGATTGTGTTTCAAGACTGCAACTTAATTCCGACGCTTTCAGTGGCGGAGAATATTGCGTTGCCGGCGCTCTTGGAGGGGCAGGAACTGCCTGAAGCACTCTTGGAGCAACTCCTTTCGCTCGTCGGGCTTTCACATCGCCGAAATCAACCGGCGGATCGTCTGTCGGGTGGTGAAGCGCAACGCACGGCGATTGCCCGTGCATTTGCAATGAGCCCGCGTGTGATTCTTGCCGATGAGCCTACCGGTAATCTTGATTCTCCTGCCGCGCGCGACTTCTGCGTCACATTGACGCGCCTTAATCAGGAACGTGGTACGGCAATTCTTTTGATTTCCCATGATCCGCAAATTGCGGCGGCGGCGGAAACAATTTATGTATTAAAAGATGGCGCATTGCGCGGATCGTTTGCTTCCGAACATAATGCGGCAACGGTTTCGGCGCATTATTTGGACTTGATGGTATGAACGCGCTGAGGCTTCTTTTCTCCGATACGTTGCGTCGCGATCGGATTCGTCTCGTGTGTGCAATCGTGGGGATTGCGGCGGCGTCAGCGCTTTTGGCGTGGACGTTGGGACTTGCCGTAACCACGTGGTATCAAGGGCAACCGTTGAGTGAAGCAATGGGGCGCCCTTATGATTGTTGGGTGTCAACTGGACGCGCCTCTGCCGCCGCACCCAAAGGGTCGGGGATGCAGACGCTTGCCCACGGTTCACCGTTTAAGATGATTCCTTTGCCCGTCGTGAATGCCGTTCAGACTTCGCCCGATGTGGCGTCTCTGACGTGCACCACCGTGTTTCGTTGCCGACTGGATTGGCGACCCGAAGGCCGTCCCGTTCAAGGTCCCGGTTATGGTGGAGGGATTGCGCCTGTGCGCGACTTCCCACAAGGCTGTCCTTATCCAGAAGGACTTGCGGCGGGACGTTGGCCACGAGCGGAGGCGGTCGAACCGGAGTTCGTCATTTCGCCCTTTGGATTTGGAGTAGAAGGGCTTGCCGTGTGTCCACCTGTAGGAACGCGTGTTCCGGTGGTGACACCGAGAGGACGCGTGGAAGCCGTTATCTGCGGTTATCTTTCGGAACAGACGCGTCCCGTTTCCGGATTTCCGACGATGTTCGCCTCCAACACGCTTGCAGACGCCGCCGCACTTTCCGAGACGGCGGGGCGCACCAATCTCATCTTGATTCAACTCAAAGCGCACGGTTCCGCAGCGGCGCTTATTGAAACGGTGCGGACGATTTCTCCTGATGATGACGCCGCAAAGCTTGTGACGCGAACGGATGTGCTTCATCAATTGCGGAGTGATGCCATTAGCAACCTCTCGCGACAAGTGCCGTTGCTTGTGATTCTCGCCTGTGTCGCCACGCTCTGTATGATGATTGATGCGTTGTGTATCGGGATTGAACAGAATCGTTTGCGTTATGCGCGCTTACGGGCGATAGGAATGACGGCGGCACAATTGCGGCGGTTGATTTCAATGGAAGGCGCTTTTATTGCAGGCGTCGGCGGCATCATCGGTTTCCTCGTGGGCGGCGGCATTCTAACGTTATGGGTCCGTTCCCAACCGTTGATATTTCCCGACGGTGTTCATCTAATGTGGGTGACACCGGTGGGGACAGCTTTTTTAATTGCACTCTCCACATTCGCGGCGCTGATGGTTCCGCTGCGCCGAATCGCACGGCAAACGCCGTGTGAGTTGCGCCCTGCGCCGACCGGCTGGCAATCGAAGCAAATGAGTGTGAGAACGATGGTGGCAGTTCTTTGCCTTTGCCCCATACTGTTGACGTTGGTACGATTTTCTGCCAATCCGTTGCTCCGCAGTCTTTGGTTTTTGCTGGTTGGATTGCCGTTGTGTATTACCGGATTGATTCTTTTGGCGAAACCGTTGCTCGCTTTTTGCGATTGCGTTCTTGTGCGTCCGGTGGGCGCACTGTTGCGGTTGAACCCGACGTTGTTGCGTGGAACGTTGTGCCGTTCGGCGGATCGGAATGCACGCATGGTGCTGACGCTCACCGTTGGACTGGGCGGATTCATCGCCATTCACTTATGGGGAAATTCGCTCACTTCGCCTTTTATTCCATCACTTGATTTTCCTGTAGCGATTGTGTCGCTTTTACCTGACGGTATCACGGAAGAGACGCTTGCACGTGCGGACGCCGCGCTGCTGCCGTTCTCCGCAGAGCAGTACCGTTTGCACGAGGACGACTTCAACGCCTTGTCGCAACGCGCCGGAGCGCAACCGAAGCAAAATAATATTCTCTTGATTGCAACGCCCGGCGCAACGGGTGTCTCGGTCACCGAAATGTTTGCGCAACAGTGTCAAATGAAGGTGGGCGATAGCTTCCGTATTCAACGTAAAGAAAAGAGTGGGGCGGTGATTACATTGCCGCTGACGATAACAAAGGTTGTGCGTTGTAATTGGCATCTTGTCACGGCGCGGGCGCAAATGCGTGGACGGAACGGTTCGCCGTTTGCAACGTTAGGACCTGTCTTTATCGGTGCAGAGGTGGCGAAGGCGTGGGATCCCGAACGTCATCAGCGCATTCGATTCCTATCGGTCAAAGAGCTACCGGCAACGACACCGCTTGCTCTTTATTCCGCTGCGGAACGTCTTGAAACGAAGTTGCAACGTCTCGCGGACGCTGCGCCGGAAACGTCGATGCTCTCCGCCTCTGCTCGTGGCGGGAAGAGCGTGTCTGCCGTTCCGAATGTGGTGGTGCATTTGCGCGATGAAATCAGTGAAGGCACGTTGACGCACAGTGCGGAACTCGTCGGTGCGCTGGCTCGGATTCCTTTGGGGTCATTGTTGATTCTCTGCTTCGGATTTGTCTCACTCCTTTCGGCGAACGTACGGGCAATGGCAGCGGAGCTGCGCACCTTGCATGCAATTGGAATGACACGTGGACAAATGGGACGTTTTCTTTTGGCGCAAGTGTTGATGTTGTGCGCTGTTGCCAGTGTTTTGTCGTTGCTCTTTGGGCTTACCGTCGGGTGGAGTTTTACCGGATGGACGTTGGCGTGGATGCCTTTTGGCGGACTTCCGACGACATTGGTTTTGCCGTGGGCGCAGATTGGACAGGGTGTCGCGGTGCTTTTTGCCGCAACGCTGTTGATTACGCCGATCCCAATCGTTCTGCTCTTACGCCACTTACTTAAGCGTTAATCAGTCGTGTACAAACAAGAAGCCCCGCAATATGCGGGGCTTCTTGTTTGTATGTATCGAGGCTTACAGACAGCTGTGGCATGTACGGGCGATGACTTCGTCCTGATGCTTTTTGCTGAGGTTGATAAAGCGCACGGCGTATCCTGAGACGCGAATGGTCAAGCTCGGATACTTTTCGGGATGTGCTTGAGCGTCACGCAACAAATCAGTATTGAAGACGTTGACATTCAAGTGGTGTGCACCTTGCACGAAGTATCCATCCATTAGACGGGTCAACTTCTGTACTTGCTCGGTCTCTTCCTTCCCCAATGCCATAGGGTTAATGGTGAAGGTGTTGGAGATGCCGTCACGGCAAGCATCATAATTGAGCTTCGCTACGGAGTTGAGCGAGAACGTCGCCCCCGAGGCGTCACGTCCGTGCATGGGGTTGGCTCCCGGCGCGAAAGGTTCGCCCGACTTTCTGCCATCGGGTGTGTCACCGGTGTTGCGTCCGTACATGACGTTGGACGTAATCGTCAGCAACGACAACGTATGTTCGGCATCGCGGTAGCACGGCGTCTTTTTCAATTCGGCGTAGAAGTATTCGGCAAGCTCTTTGGCAATGGCATCGACGCGATCGTCGTCATTACCGAAGGTGGGGAAGTCGCCGTCAATGGTAAAGCGCGTGATGATTCCATCAGCATTGCGCACCGGCGTAACCTTGGCATACTTAATGGCACTCAAGGAGTCAGCGGCAACCGAAATACCGGCAGCGCCAAACGCCATCCAACGATGTGCCAAATGCGTGTCATGAAGCGCCATTTGGAGTTTCTCGTAGGCGTATTTGTCGTGCATATAGTGAATGACGTTCATCGTATTGACGTATTGATGCGCTAGCCACGCAATCAACGTCTTATAGCGCGCCATGACGTCTTCGTAGTCCAATGGACCAGCAGGCGGAAGATCGGAGACCGGCGCGACTTGCGTGCCTTTGATTTCTTCACGTCCGCCATTCAGTGCCATGAGGAGCACCTTGGGGAGGTTGGCACGTGCGCCGAAGAACTGCATATCTTTGCCAAGGGTCATCGCCGAGACGCAGCAGGCAATGGCGTAATCATCGCCAAAGCGTTCGCGCATAAGGTCGTCATTTTCGTATTGCACCGAGTCGGTCACAATCGAAACGTGTGCGCAGTAATCTTTCCACCCTTGTGGCAGTTTCTGCGCCCAAAGGACGGTCATATTCGGCTCGGGAGCAGAACCAAGGTTCTCAAGCGTATGCAACATACGGAATGAAGTTTTGGTGACGAGCGTACGCCCGTCTTGTCCCATACCGCCCAAAGATTCGGTGGTCCACGTGGGATCTCCGGCGAAGATATCGTTGTACTCGGGCGTACGAAGCTGACGATTCATACGCAAGTGAAGCACGTAATCATCGACCAATTCCTGTGCGGTTTCTTCTGTGAGAACGCCCGCCTGAAGATCGCGATTGAGGTAAATGTCAAGGAAGGTCGAGGTGCGTCCCAAGCTCATGGCAGCACCATTCTGTTCCTTAATGGCAGCGAGATAGGCGAAGTAAATCGCTTGTGCGGCTTCCTGTGCGGTCACGGCAGGTTTGGAAATATCCTTACCGTACATTTCCGCCATCTTTTGCAGGCGCTCGAGGAAGTCAATCTGCCGCCACACATCTTCACGCAGACGAATGGTCTCATCGGTCATAATGGCATCGGGTGCAGTGCCAATGGCGTCCAAGTCTTTTTGCTTTTCCGCAACGAGGCGATCAATCCCGTAAAGTGCCACGCGACGATAATCGCCAATGATACGTCCGCGTCCATAAGCATCGGGTAATCCGGTGAGTACGTGCGCCGAACGCAGCGCGCGCATTTCTGCCGTATATGCACGGAATACGCCTTCGTTGTGCGTGGTGCGATAGGTAAATTCGTGCTTGAGCGTGTCGCTCATTTGATACCCGTACGATTCTGCGGCTTGTTCTGCCATACGCATTCCGCCGAACGGGTTGATGGCACGTTTCAAAGGCGCATCGGTTTGAAGCCCGACAATCAGTTCGTGTTCTTTGTCGAGGTAACCGGCTTTGTGTGTGAGCAAGCTTGCCGCATTATCTGTATCAACATCTAACACGCCGCCTTTTTCAAACTCTTGTTTGTGGAGTTCTTCATACTTGGCGTTGATTTTTGCCGTACGTTCCGTCGGCTTGGTAAGGAACGATGCGGAGCCGTCGTAAGGTGTATAGTTGGTTTGGATAAAATCGCGGACATCAATGGTCTCGACCCATTTGCCGGTCTTGAATGCAGGATATTGGAACATGGCTTGCTCCTTTTCTTCCTAAATGAGTTTCCGACTTTTGCGGTATCTCCGCTCTAACGAATCGGAAAAGTGGGGCAGACTATAACACTGTCAGGGCAATCTGTCAACGGCACAATTCGTTTAGACTAATAAATGGAACACAATAGGTTGTGGTTGTTGCCTATGGTGACCGCAATATGTATCAATGAAGCAACTATTGTGAAAGAAATGAACAGCGGCACGCACGTTCGCCTGTGACTTGAAGGGACGGAATTTCAAGCGTACACGCAGGCGAAGCGTGAGGGCAACGAGGGGCAAAGGCGCAGCCGGGCGGGAAACGTCCGGGCGTTGGCACCGTCCCGGGAATATCTTGTAAACGCGTTTTGTCGAGGCGAAGGCTTGGAACGGCGGCAAGCAATCCTTGTGTATAAGGATGATGCGGATCCGAAAGCACGTCTTGCACCGAACCGCTCTCCACAATACGTCCGGCGTACATCACATAGAGACGGTGCATATAGTTCGCGACAATTCCGAGATTATGCGTAATTAAAAGCAACGCCATCTGCCGTTCTTCGGCGAGGCGATCCATTAAACCGAGGATGAGCCGTTGCGTGGTGACGTCAAGTGCCGTCGTTGGCTCATCGGCAATGAGTAACTTTGGTTCTGCCGCAAGTGCCATCGCCAACATCACACGCTGGCATTGTCCGCCGGACAATTCGCACGGATAGGCGGAGGCGGCACGCACCGGATCGGGAAGCCCCACATCGCCTAACAGTTCAACAATCCGATCGGGACGCGCACGGCGTGGGAGATGAAGGAGATTTTCGGCGATTTGATCGCGAATGCGCAGTACAGGGTTGAGACTTGCCATCGGGTCTTGAAAGACATAGGCAATCCCCTGCCGACGTGCCTCCCGAAGTGCTTGCGGATCGTGTAGCAAGTCGCGTCCGTCAAAGGTGACCGATCCGGAGCGGATCGCGCGGTCGGTCGGCGGAAGTGCGGTCAGGGCAAGTGCGGTCACCGATTTTCCGCAACCACTTTCGCCGACGAGTGCCACACGTTCACCGACGCGCACATCCAAACTCACGCCGGGAACGGCGGTTACATCGCCGGTCGGCGTATGAAACGTCACGGAAAGGTCGCTGACCTTGAGAAGTTCGGACGGAAGACTTTTGGACGGCATCATACGGTGAGATCCAAATGTTTAAGATCGGCAATCATATTGTCCTCCGCCATAGCGTGCGCACGGCGACGGACAAAGGGAACGTGGCTTCGATTGATAAAGAACCGTACCAGTGGCGGAAAAGGAATCGCGGTGCAGAGCGAAAGCACGACAATTGCGTTGAAAAAGACTGCATCCAAAATGCCGAGGTTTTTCGCAATCAGCGCGGCGGCAATCGTGGCAGAGAGTTGCGGTACGGTCATCAGTCCGGCACAGAAACTTTGCCGATTACCGAATCCGGTACACCGTAAAGCGAGATAACCGCTTCCAATTTTACTCGCAATCAGTCCGACTACCGTCGTCCCTGCAATGAGCCAGCCGCGCAAGAGATCTGCATTTTCCGTCATCCCTAAGAACACTTTGAGATCGGCTTGAAAGCCGAATCCGAGAAAGAGAAAAGGAATCACAAGCCCGAACCCGATAGCTTCCAGCTTCTGATGAACGCCATCGGAAGGATTCCGAAATCCCGGTGTCCGCGCAATCGCAATGCCGGTGATAAACGCGCTGACAATCAAGTTAATCCCTAACAGTTCACCGAGCAATACCACGAGCAGCACCACTAAGACGAAGAACGTCGTTTTGGATTCATCGGCGTGCGGCACAAGACAGCCCACCCATCGCCAAAGTGATGGAATGAGCAGAATCACCGCCGTGAAAAAAAGTAACATCACGCCGAGAAAACAAGGCGTAAACCATGCGCCAAGCACGGAAAGGTTGACGCGGTCTAATAATGAAATACTTTGAATGATGCGAAGATTAGAAGACATGGCATGAAGCTGAATGCACACCGCAAACGTTACCAACGAAAGAATGTCTGTGATAATCGTTGCTGATAGAACCGTCACGCCAAACCGCGAACGCATCAGTCCCATTTCACGCAATACGGGAAAAACAATCCCGACATCGTGCGATGCAAAGAGTGATGCATACACCACCGCGGCGATCCAATTCCCTGAATCAAATAGCCAATAAACGCCAAATCCCGCCGCCGCCGGCAAAAGAAACGTCATCACCGAAAGCACCGAAACGGCTTTACGTTCATTCGACAAGAGCCGCAAATTCGTCTCCACTCCTGCCAACGCCATCAGAAACACAAGCCCGAGAAATCCTAGCGCATCCACAATCCGATACAACGTTGCCGCTTGTACCCCCGAGTGCATACTCCCTGCAATCTGCCCTAAGACGTCCAAACAGTTCGGCCCAATCACAATCCCGACCACCATCAACGCCACCACCGCCGGTACGTGAATTTTGTGGAAAAACATTGGCACCACCGCAATCAGTGCGATGAGAAATAAAAACATTACGAGGTAGGTCATTTGATCCATAGACCACGTAGTTTAACAAAAGAAAGGCGTTGAAAGAGAACTGTATATTTATCGATGATATTGGAGCAATACATCGGAACCCAATTGACGCACGCTGACCAAGGTCAATCCCACCGCATTCGGAAGCGTACGATGAAGCCCTTCAAATCCACTGTGAGCCGAACGGTCGCCTAAAATTTTAGGCGCATAGAGACACCAGAGCTCATCTACAAGCCCTGCATCCAACAATGCCCCTGCGAGTTGTCCGCCGCCCTCACACAACACATCATTGATACCGCGCGAACAGATCTCGCGTAAAAGCGATTCCAAATGAACGCCGTCATATCCCAAATCTTTTGTTGCCACCCACGTTTTGGGTTGCAGACAATCCGCTTCGGGCAAAGGATGCGAACGATCGACCAAGATTCGCTGTTTAAGTGGCACTTCCGGAAGGCGAGATTGCAAAGAAGGATGATCGGCACGTACTGTTCCGGCACCAACCATCACCGCATCCACACGCGCACGCAACGACTGCACCCACGCCCGAGCTTCCTCGCCGGAAATCCATTGCGACTTACCCGAACGATCGGCAATCGCCCCATCCAACGTCATCGCCAGTTTCAACCGAAGATAGGGAAGCCCCATAATCATTCTTTTTGCAAACGGCGCAATCATTTCCTGACATCTTTGTGCAATCTCTCCCTCTGCCACCACGACCTCAATCCGCGCCGATTGTAAAATTTCAATGGCACGCCCTGCGTGTTTGGGATTCGGATCCAAACATCCAATCACGACACGCGCAAACTTCTTTGCACAAATGAGATCGCAACATGGCGGCGTTCGCCCCGTCGTTGAACACGGCTCTAACGTTACATACAACGTTGCCCCTGCCAGATCCTCCGTACACGCTGACACCGCTTGTACTTCCGCGTGCGGACCGCCTGCACCGAGATGCGCACCTTTCCCCAAAACTGCAGAATCACGAACCACCACCGCGCCCACTGCCGGATTTGGCGACGTTTGTCCAACGTAAACTTGAGCCTCCGTCAACGCCAAACTCAACCAACACGCATCTTCAGGCGAAAGCGAAGGCATATTAGTCCTCATATTGATTTGTAATGGACGCAGGCAACGCTCCCGTCGCCTCGGAGCGATTCGGCTGATTCCATGGAATATCCGAACGGCGAGCTGCAATTGATTGATTGACACATCCGGTCAATCCTACAACCACGAAGAGTGCTAAAACTAAAAATACTTTCATGGCGAGAAGCATAACATATTCTTTTCCTTCTGCGTGTCTTTGCCTCCGTGCGTGGTGCGATGACAAAGAGGGAAGGCAGATCACCGTATCGCGATACGGCGAGTGATTCCTGACAGTACTTTCTGAACAAGCCCTTTTAAGCGAGAAGCAAATAGATGACCTCTATAAAGCTATACGAGATAAAGGTGAACCTCACTGAGTCTGCCCCTCTACCTCACTGAGGTACGAGGTCAGGGTCAGTGAGGTACGGCTCTTGCTTCACTGCGGTGTCATACATCGGAGGCATAGCGCATACGTCTTTTTGCCTTTAGGTGAGAGTTCTACAGAAGAGTGCGAGTGGCGCGCTCAAAGACGTAAAAAAAGTGTTGCAAAAAACGTAAAGGATGTGTTATATTTCACCTGTCTTTTGTGCGAACTTAGCTCAATTGGTAGAGCTCCACCTTGCCAAGGTGGAGGTTGAGGGTTCGAGTCCCTTAGTTCGCTCCATCCTCCTTATGGGGGTGTAGCTCAGTTGGTAGAGCAAGTGACTCTTAATCACTGGGTCCACGGTTCAAGCCCGTGCACCCCTACCATTTTGGATAAGCTGAACGGTTCTGCCGTTCAGCTTTTTTCTTTATAAAGCAGTACTTCTTCTCTTTATACATAAAGCGGCTCACGCTTATTACAACGTGAGCCGCTCGAGATAAAATAAAGCGTTAAGAATTACCGTAACGGATCAAAGCGAATGGAGTTGAGATAGGGCGCATATCCGACGTCTTTTACGATAAGTAAATAACGTCCATGCGAAGTGGTGAGAACAACGGGAGTTTGTTGATTTGAAACAGTTGGATTTTGGCGAATGGCACGTTCATGTGCAAGCCACGTCCGAATATTTTTAGGTGGATTGTACGTAATTGTGACTTTGAATTGATTCCAATCGCGCGTATCGTTGGGCAAAAGAGGCATTACAAATGCATTTGCTGTAGGCGTGGTGTAAATCTTTTCAGCGGTCTTTACCTGATTCTCCGCGATACAAAAACTATCTTTAAGGTAAAGGTTTTCATAAAGTTCACGTGACAAAGCAATAGGCGCTTCCTTTCGTCCATGATATTCGGCGAACCCGCGTCCGTGTCCTTCGGAAGGCTGCCAAGTATAAATTGCCTGATGAAAAAAACGAGAGAAAATGCCTGTGAGGACACGCTCGTGGCAGCAGACATTATCTGATGACGCAAGAAATTGAGAGAGAAACGTATCAAAGTTACGACGGATTTTTAATCCGAATAGAATTAGTACTGTCAGTAATACGGGGAGTACGATTGTTGCGGAAAGCGTCATCCAACGCATTTGCTTTATTTCGCGCATTACGATTATAAGGGCGAAAAGATTGGCACACCACAAGCAGCGTTCTCCATTGAATCCGACCGCAGAAATGAGTAAGAGGCTACCGAGAATGACAAGAAGTTCAAATGCGTTTTGTTGAAGGAATACGCGTTTTCCTTTCGTAATAAGAAAAAGGAGCGCAACGATCCAAACGCCTTTAATTGCCCATCCTATTTTAATTTGTGTCGCGATGAAGTTTGTGAGAGACGGCGGTGCAATTGTCTCTGTTCGCCAACTCGCGATGATACAGAGTAAAAAGGTGCCAATTCCATAACATCCAAAGAGGAGAATTTTAGAGCAAGAAAGCTTTTTGAGATGAAAAAGAGAATAAAGCGCTAACGCAAAGCAAATCGGAACAGAAAAAGATTCCTGAGCCCATCCGAAAAGGATGGCTGCAATCATCATAGGTAAGAGTGTCAAGCGGAACGCGGGAGTACGCTCTAACTGTTCGCGCATAAGGACAAAAAGGAGCGTCCATGTTCCTGCCCATAGATAATTAAGACTTCCTGAAGCCCACAAATAACTTTCTCCCTTAAAAAGAATAAGAACGCCCAGCGTAAGGAGGAGAATCAGCTTTTGAAATGAAAGTCGCCACGTTCCAAGTGCCAACCGATGTATAAGCAGAAAGAGCAGACCAACGACCATTGTATTAGTAATATTAAAGGCGCTTTTTTCGAGAACTCCAGTAAAGAGGCGGACGAAGAAATGTACAATAGGGCGATAACCGTCTTCCCAGTTGGCAATCCAAACATGATTGAGCGAATTAAGCGGTACGCGAACGCCTGAAACGGTTGGCGTGTTTGTAAGTCCATAGATACAATCATCTGAAGAAAAGTAAAAACAAACATTTAAGACATAAATGGCAGTCAGGAAAAGAGCAAAGGAAAGCCAAGGGAGAAGTTTAAGGGAGAAGTTTTTGACAACGGTAGCAGTTGTCGGCTTTGAGTTCTCAGACATAAAAACGCGCCTTCTTTTGACGTGTTCTGACTGAGGTTCCGCTAAGACCCTTACCCGAATACGTGAAAAGAGGGCGCGCCGAAATGGCGCACCTGCTTTACACGTTGCTTGGGTTTTGAAATTTAGCGGATTTCAGTCAGAGCAACTGTGTTTGCAAATGCAATTATTTGTCATGGCTCTCCCATGACGTGGTGCTAAATTAACAAAGTGCACCCGTCAACGCAATGCGGATCCGTAAGTTGTTCGAGAAGAGTAGGGAGGAGGGAGGCGGAATGGCGCATTTTGTCTCGAAATCTTTTCGCAGTTGCGCATAAGGGTTGAGATTTGATAGAGTAAATGAACTTTTCGAGCAAAGACCTTTTAAGGAGTACAGTTATGGCACGCAAGATTCCCTTGGACCACATCCGTAATATCGGTATTATGGCCCACATTGACGCCGGCAAGACAACGACGTCGGAACGTATCCTTTTTTATTCAGGCAAGAACCATAAGATTGGTGAAGTGCATGATGGCGGTGCCACCATGGACTGGATGGTGCAGGAACAGGAACGTGGTATCACGATCACTTCTGCTGCAACGGCGGTCATGTGGGGAAACTACATGATTTCTCTGATTGATACTCCCGGGCACGTGGACTTCACGGCGGAAGTTGAACGTTCTTTACGCGTGCTGGACGGTGCGGTTGCAGTTTTCTGTGCAGTCGGTGGCGTACAGCCTCAGTCCGAGCAGGTTTGGCGTCAGTCCGAAAAGTACAAAGTGCCAAAGTTGATTTTCGTGAACAAGATGGACCGTGTCGGTGCCAATTTCTTCGCCGTCATGAAGCAGGTTCGCGATCAGCTCAAGGCGCGCCCTGTTCCTATGGAGTGCCCTTTGGGTGCAGGTGAAACGTTTGAAGGTGTCGTGGATCTTCTCGAGAATCGCCTGGTGACCTATGATAAGGAAACACAAGGACTGAAGCAGATTTATTCTGAAATCCCTGCAGATCTTAAAGATCAGTGCGAAGAAATGCGTCATGAGATGATTGAAGCCGCCGCCGAACAGGACGAGGCGCTCATGAACAAGTACTTTGAAGAAGGTACGCTCACCAAGGAAGAGATCATCAAGGGTTTGCGTAAGGGTGTCATTGCTCGTACGATTATGCCTGCTTTCTGCGGTACGGCGTTTAAGAATAAAGGCATTCAGGTGCTTTTGGATGCGGTGGTTCATTATCTGCCAAGCCCGAAGGATATTCCTCCAGTGACAGATGAATCGGATCCGACCATCACGCGTCCTGCCGAAGATAATGCACCGCTTAGCGCGTTGGCATTCAAGATTATGTCCGATAAGAATATGGGTAAGATTATTTTCACCCGTGTTTATTCCGGTACGCTTGTGGCAGGATCGGAAATTCTCGATACATCGATCAATAAAACGGCGCGTATTTCCCGCCTCTTCCGTATGCACGCGAATCATCAGGAAAAGTTGGAAGAAGCTTATGCCGGCGATATCGTCGCGGTCATTGGTCTTCCTTTGACTCGTACGGGCGATACGCTGTGTGATCCGACGAATCCGATTCAGCTTGAATCGATTGACTTCCCCGCACCTGTTATTTCGATCGCGGTAAAGCCTTTGTCACGTGGCGACAACGAGAAGTTGGGCGTGGCGTTGCATACGCTCGCACAGGAAGATCCGACGTTCACCGTTTCGTTTGACCAAGAAACCTCTGAAACGATTATTTCCGGTATGGGTGAACTTCACCTTGAAATCATCGTGGATCGTCTGAAACGCGAGTTTGGCGTGGCGTGCGAAGTGGGTCGGCCCGAAGTCGCTTACCGTGAATCGATTGCGACGCTTGGTGATGGCGAATACAAGCACAAAAAGCAGTCCGGTGGTCGTGGTCAGTATGGCCATGTGTGCATGAAGCTTGCACCGCAGGAACAAGGTAAAGAATTTGAATTTATCAATGCGGTTAAGGGCGGTAACATCCCCGGCGAGTATATTCCTGCTGTTGAAAAGGGAACGCGTGCCGCAATGGAATCCGGTCCTTTGGCTGGTTATCCTGTGTTGCCGTTGATTGCAACGCTCTATGATGGTAGCTACCATGACGTTGACTCTTCTGAATTTGCGTTCTCGACCGCTGCGCGTCAGTGCTTCAAGGAAATCTTCCTGAAGAGCCAGCCACAGCTTCTTGAGCCGATCATGAAGGTCGAAGTTGTTGTTCCCGAAGATTACATGGGTGCCGCGACCGGTTCACTGTCACAGCGTCGTGGTCGCATCGAAGGTATGGAAGAACGCGGCGGTGCCCGTCTCGTCCACGCCTTTGTTCCGCTTGGTGAAATGTTCGGTTATTCCAACTCCATTCGTACGCTCACGCAGGGACGTGGTTCCTTCACGATGGTATTTGACCATTACGAAGCCGTTCCTAAGACCCTTCAGGATGAGATCGTCACCAAGCGTCGTAAAGACGGCAAGGTGCGCGGTTACTCTGAAGCCAACGACGAATAAGGTTGCGCTTATCTAAAAAAAGAGAAGGACTCTCAGAGTCCTTCTCTTTTTTTAGATAAGAATGGTGGCAGTTGAATTACTTCGTCATTCGCTTCTGCGACAGTGGCGTAAGGGCGCCTTTGCGGAACTGCGGATGGAGTGCCGCTAACTTCTTTGCAATCTCTGCCGCTAAGCAACGGTAACCTTCGGCATTGGGATGAACGGTGTCGCGCATCAACTTGGGATTCGCCAGCTTTTTATCGGCACTCAATAGGACACGCCCGACATCGGCAAAAAAGATATGTTTATTATCGGCTAATTTTGCAATCAACTGATTGTTCTCACGAATCGGTTCTGCCAATTCCGCTTCACGGCGTGGGTAGATTCCCAACAGGAGGATTTTTGATTGCGGCGCCGTGGTGCGAAGGAGTTGGACAAAGGCACGCGTGTTTGCGGCGCAATCTTGCGCGGAGTCTTTACGGTGCCCGAGATTGTTGGTTCCGATACAGACGATAATAATCTTCGGGGAAATCCCCTCAAGTTCGCCATTCTGTACGCGGAAATAGGCGTTATCGACATAGTCGAAGCCAAAGCCGAGATTGGTGACGGTGTGTCCCTTAAAGAGTTTATCCCATGAATCGGCGCCAATATTGTATTTCTGCGCGTTGGGTTCTCCGCCCCAAAAATGGGTGATACTATCGCCAAAGAAAACGACTTCCGGCTTGACTGTTTTGTTGCGTTCTAATACCGCTGCATGACGATCTGCCCAAATATAAGAATCTCGTTGTTGCGCTTCGGGCTTTAATGATGCCGGTAGTTCAGTGGGCGCCTTCGCTTGCGTGCGTGGAAGCAGTTGCGCAGGGAGTGACGCGAATGCGGCACCGATAAGGAAGAGAACGAGAAACGCTTTAGGAAGAAACATGACAGGTGAAGCATATGAATTCATTGACTTAAGACCTTTCAATATTCATAAGATAGCATAATGGCGCCCTTTTGAAATAAAAGCGCACGTGCAAAAGACGTGCGCGCACTGCGGTATCGGGGACGAGGCTGGGCTTACTCAATCGCTCGCAACACACGGCAGGGAACACCCGCGCAAACCGTGTTGGGCGGCAGGTCTCGGTTTACGACGGAGCCTGCGCCAACAACGCATCCTTCACCAATGGTAACACCAGGCAAAACGCGTACGCCTGCGCCCAGCCAACAGCCGTTGCCAATCGAGACGGGACGTGTACGCGTCGTGTAACGCGTACCTCCCGTGGTAGTATCGGGAAGGAGCCGTTGCGCACGGACAATCGGATGTTCGGAGGTAGAGAGAATCGTTCCAGCACCAATGAGACAATCATCGCCAATCGTAATGCGATTGTCATCCTGGAAAATACAGTCGTATCCGATATACACATCTTTGCCAATATAAATATTGTCGCCGTAATCGCAATGGAATGGCGCGTCAATCCAACAGCGTTCGCCTGCCTGACCTAGCAGTTCTCGCAACGTTATTACGCGCGCGTCGGGATCAATCACATCGGGACCATTGAGCCGCTGAAGGAGTTTGCGGGCGATCCAATAACGATTGAGCAATTCCGGATCGTGCCCATCGTAAAGTTCGCCAGCTAACATTTTTTCTTTTTCAGTCATGCGATTTCCGTCCTTTCCAAAGTGTTACAAGAATCAGTACAGACTGCAATATCAGTCCACCGGCGTTGCTTCCCCACAACGCCACCGCACGAAATCGTACACCGTAGAAAAACCAAAAGAGAAAGACAATCCACCAGCTGATGGTATACCCCAGAGAAAGGGTCGAACGTTCTTGCGAACGTAATTCGCGAATGATTTGGAAGAGAATTGCCGCACAGGCGAAAACGCCCGCGATCGATCCCAACGTCTCTAACATTTGTTGCGGCAATCGATCAATCAATTCAAGCATGAACGAACTCCCGTCTATTCATTGTTAAACGAATAATCAACGGCACGGAACGTGCCTTCGAGCGAAAGTTCCCACCGCTTCGGACACACGCGCTTTAAGAACGGCGCATCATGGCTAATCACGAGCAACGCGCATTCCGCTTCGTTCAAGGCTTCTTCAAGATTTTCAACGGCGGGCAAATCCAAATGGTTCGTCGGTTCGTCAAGAATCATCAATGCTACAGGGCGTAATGTTGCTAATCCGAGGAAAAGCTTTCGCGCCTCCCCCGGGCTCCAATCCGCCGCCGCCGAGACGCGTCCCGGCTCCGACCCCAACGTCGCAACGACATTCATAACGTGTGCAAACGCTTCGCGTGGCAGTCGATCCAGCGTTTCGCGCATTTCCGCCCGCGCCTTCGCATCCAATGCCTGTGGTAAATAGAGGACTTGCTCCGCAGGCAACGTAATCTTCGGCAACAGGAGACGCAAGAGCGAACTTTTTCCTGCGCCATTCGGCCCCGTCAAAGCAATACGGTCCTCTGGACAAAGAATAATTTCAGGCAACGTCAATTGCCGTTCTCCGCCCAAAGAAAGCTGCTGCGCCGGAACGGTCAGCAACGTATTACTCTTGGCACGAAAAGCAAGCGGAAATGCCAATCCGAGCTTTCGACTTTCCGGACGATCCATCGTTGCAATATCTTTCGCCAATCGTGACACACGCCGAGCCTGCGCCCCTGCCGCCGCGGCGAATCCGCCGGTACTATCCGTATTACGTTTGGAATTGATGTAATTGCGCGCATCGTGGTCATTCTTTGAAACGGCGCGCTTCGTATCTTGCGCCTCCACATTCTGCAACGCTACACGCCGCCGTTGCAATTCACCTTTTGCCTTACGCAGAAGGTCTTGAGAGCGCGTCAACGTATCCAATGCAAGCGTCTGTTCACGTTCGGCTTGCGCCCGTCCCACATCGTAACGCCCCGGACGTAAAATCGCCGTTCCATTTCCAACGAAAAGACATTGCGTACACAACGCATCCAGCAACACACGATCGTGGCTCACGACCAACCCAATCCCTGTAAAGAGTCGCAATCCTTTGATTAAACGATCGCGTGCCTCCGGATCCAAATGATTTGTTGGTTCATCCAGACAGAGAATATCCGGACCTTCAAAAACGGTTGCCGCCAACGTCAGCCGACGCCGTTCGCCGAATGATAACGTGTCCCAGCGTTCGAGCATTTCCTCATCTACACCGAACGCCTCCCGTACACGATACGCTTCTGTGTCGTAGGACGAGAAAAAGGCTTCTGCCGCCGCCGGCGGTTCATCATCCGTTTGCCCACATAAATCACAATGCCCCACGCAACGAACGGTACCAATTTCAGGTTTTAGAAGTCCCGCCGCAAGATGCAGGAGCGTGGTCTTTCCGCCGCCATTCGCACCTACAATCCCCGTCCATCCTTGAGAAAAGCGGAGCGAAAGCGCTTCAAACATCGCTTCCGTTGCGCCCGGATATTCAAAGGTTACATTTGAAAAAACAAGTTCAGGATTCATACCGTTAACTATAATATAGTCTTTGTCTCCGTGCAATCGAATAGAGCGAAGATCAAACAAAAAGCCATGCGATTGCATGGCTGAAAATGGTGGGCAATACTGGACTCGGACCAGTGACCCCTACCGTGTGAAGGTAGTGCTCTAACCAACTGAGCTAATTGCCCGAAACTGGAGCGGGCGAAGGGAATCGAACCCTCGTAAGAAGCTTGGGAAGCTCCTATTCTGCCATTGAATTACGCCCGCAGATGTGGTGAAAACTATATCAAAGGTGATGAATACACGTCAACTAGCTTATTCCGCACTCTTTATTCGAGAGGCGCGCGGACACGTGCAAATCGTATGACTTATTATAGGTAATGAATAGGGCGGGAATGTGATGCAAATGTCAGAGGAAATATTTAAGCGTTAAGCGGACTTGTATAACAGAGGTGTCATCGTTCTTTTGTTCGTGCGTTTTAATGGTCGATTGCAATCTATTGCGATGTAATACGCGAAGTAGAAGGCTTTGGTATAATGATGGACGGTATATTTGTCTTTTTTGAAGAGAAACTCGGTGGAGATTGTGACTATGGCGTATCAAAAGATTCAAATGGCAACGAATGGCAAAAAAATTGTAATGGGCGCAGAGGGGACTTTGCAAGTGCCAGAATGTCCTATCATTCCTTTTATTGAAGGTGATGGAACAGGTCCTGATATTACTGCGGCGGCGATGAAGGTGTGGAATGCGGCGGTGAAGGCGGCATATGGAGATCGGCGGAAAATTGCGTGGACGGAAGTTTATGCCGGCGAAAAAGCAAATCGGGTCTACGGTTCGCCAGTGTGGTTGCCTCAAGAAACGGTGGATGTGTGCAGGGAGTGTCTCGTTTCGATAAAAGGACCTTTGACGACGCCTATCGGAGGCGGGATTCGCTCGATTAACGTGGCATTGCGTCAACAGTTGGATCTTTTTGTTTGTTTGCGTCCGGTGCGGTGGGTGCGTGGTGTGCCATCGCCGGTGTTACATCCTGAACAGACGGATATGGTTATCTTTCGTGAGAACACGGAGGATATTTACGCGGGTATTGAATGGATGAGCGGAACGCCCGAAGCGAAGAAGGTCATTGACTTTCTGACGAAGGAAATGGGTGTGAGCAAGATTCGTTTCCCTGAGACGAGTTCGATTGGGATTAAGCCAGTGTCGTTGGAAGGCAGTGAGCGGTTGATTCGCGCGGCGGTGCAGTATGCCATTGCCGAAGATCGCGCCTCTGTTACGTTTGTTCATAAAGGGAATATTCAGAAGTTTACTGAGGGGGCGTTTCGTGATTGGGGGTACGCCTTGGTTCAACGCGAGTATGGTGCGCAGCCGATGGGGAACGGTCCTTGGTGTTCGTTTAAGAATCCAAAGACGGGGCGTGAAATTGTAGTAAAAGACTGTATTTGCGACGCCTTCTTGCAGCAGATTCTGACACGCCCAGCGGAATATGATGTGATTGCGACGTTGAACTTGAACGGCGATTATATTTCGGATGCGCTGGCGGCGTGTGTCGGTGGCATTGGTATCGCACCGGGAGCCAATATCAATACGTTGACAGGCGTTGCTGTATTTGAAGCCACGCATGGTACTGCGCCCAAATATGCAGGGATGGACAAGGTGAATCCGGGGTCGCTGATTCTATCGGGCGAGATGATGTTGCGTTACATTGGATGGACAGAGGCGGCGGATAAGATTATTGCCGCGATGGATACGGTCATTGCCGCGAAGGTCGTGACGTATGACTTTGCCCGTTTAATGGAAGGCTCGACCGAAGTCAAATGTTCGGAATTTGCAGATGCTCTCGTAAAGGCGATGGCGTAAATGGAGATTCTTTTTTCCGTAGGTCTTGGCGTAGGGCTTCTGCTGTTAGTCGCAGTGGTCGTATTGCTCGTGACACTTTTGCGCCGTCCAAAGATTGAACTGCCGGAGTCTGCTACGCCCGAAGCTTTGGCACAAGCTGAAAATCGTATTCGCGCTCATTTGACGGAACAGCTTGCGGCGTTAGAAATGAAGAGCACGCAACGCCTTGCGACGTTAGAAGGAAATGAAGCGCAATTGGCGGCAACGCAACGGAAAGAGTTGCAAAGTTCGCTTGCTGCCATGGAGGAGAAGTTACGGAATGTGGATGCACTGTCACAGGGGGTGGCGAGCTTTAGCCGATTACTGGGGAATGTAAAAACGCGTGGGACGTGGGGTGAGTGGCAACTCGGGCAGCTGCTGGAAGATATGCTTGCGCCGGGGCAGTTCGTCCGCAATGTGAAGCCTAATCCGCGAAGTCAGAAGATTGTCGAATTTGCGATTGCTTTGCCCGGAACAGAAGAGGGGAAGCCGGTCTATTTGCCAATGGATGCTAAGTTTCCTAAAGAAGAATATGAACGGATGGTCACTTGTGCCAAGGCGGGCGATGAGGTCGGGGTCGAACGTGAGCGCAGTGCGTTGATGACTTCTATGCGACTGTTTGCCACGCAAGTGAAAGATTATATTGCGCCGCCGTATACAACGAATTTTGCCGTTCTTTTTGTTCCTACCGAGGGACTGTATTTGGAAATTATGCAAGATGAAGCAACCTTTGCAGATTTCCGTAAGAAACGCATTTTATTAGCAGGACCTGCCACAATTGGTGCGGTGATTGATGCTTTGCAGGCGGGATTTACGACGCTTGCGGTGCAACGCCGTGCCACGGAAGTGTGGCGGTTGATGTCAGATGTAAAAGCACAGCTCGACAAGTTTGTCGATGCGTGTGATGCAATGGATAAAAAACTCGCCGAGGCCACGAAGGCTACCAACGAGGCGCGTTCCCGTGTGGATCTTATGCGGAAACGTTTGCAAAAAGTGGAGATCCCCGAAGAGGAAGAACATGCGTAACCTTTGGACAAGCCCCACCCCCCTCGCCGTCACTTGCGGACGCGGCATTGCGCCGTATCTCAAGCAGGAACTGGAAGCGATGGGATATGAAATTCTAGGTGTCAAAGACACGATGGTCGGTATTCAAGCGACTAACGCCTGTCGTGATATTTTTCGCCTTAATCTGCATTTGCGTACGGCGCAACGTGTGTTGTGGCCGTTTGTGCAGAGTTCCAACTGCCGCGATTTGATGGATTTGTATCATCTCGGCGTTGATGCGCCGTGGGAACAAATTCTGGATCCTGATAAACCGTTCTTTATCACGAATGCGACGAAGAACGAGACGATATTTGATTCGCGGATGCCTACGTTGAAGCTCAAAGACGCGATTGTGGATCGTATTCGCGAACGCTGTTCACGTCGTCCCAATATTTCTCGTGAAGATGATGCGGCGGCGGTTTTTCTTCACTGGGAGGGAGAACACGCGAAGATTTATATTGATACGACTGGCAATACGTTGTCTCGTCGCGGTTACCGCAAAGAGGGCTGGCTTGCGCCGATGCAAGAATCATTGGCGGCGGCTTGTATTATGGCATCGGGTTGGGATTGTAAACGTCCCTTCATCGTTCCCTTCTGCGGTTCCGGAACGCCTGCAATCGAAGCGGCATTGATGGCGCGACACATTGCTCCCGGAAAGTTCCACAACGCATTTGCCTTTATGCAACTCAAGGGATGGACAAATATTATTCCCGGCGAGACCGCAGGCGAAAGTGTGCGGAAGCGCTTCGGTGCTGCGCCTCAAGAGATTTGGAAAAACATGGTCGTTCAGGCACGTGCGGCGGAATTGCCGGCGGATGATCCCTCGTTACCGTTGATTCTCGGCGTGGACGTGGCGGATGGAGCGGTCGTGATTTCTATTAAGAACGCTGAAACTGCAGGCGTGGACAAGAACATTAAATTCTTCGCGGAAGATTTCACCGATACACCGTTGCCACAACAGACAGGAATCATTTTTATGAATCCGCCGTATGGCGAGCGGTTGGAAGACGATGTGACGTTAGAACCGCTGTATGAGGAAATTGGGACGTGGTTGAAAAACACGGTGCCTGCCGGTTGGATGGCATGGGTGATTACGGCATCCAAGGCGTTATCGCTCAAAATCAACTTGCAAACGTGTGCCATTCATCCCTTTATGAATGGACCGCTTGATTGTCGTTTGCTCGGATATGAAGTGCGTGAATGCGCCTTGATGGAGGCGCCCGCGGAGGAGAGCGTCCTGCCGGAAACAGAGGCGGAGTCAGCGCTTACTACAGCTTCTGAGACGGTTGCCGAATCAATTCCCGTGGAAGAGACAACATCTGAAGCGGAAGAGGCGAACGTTTGAATTTGAAAAGCACGTCTTTCCGCGATCGTTTCTTTGAGGTGTGTTTATGAATCTTGGAACGCCCGTATTGCAACGACTTCCTCTTTATTTGCGCACCCTTCGCAGTTGGGCGGCTAAAGGGGCAACGTCGGTTTCGGGCGTGGAACTCGCACGCACGTTAGGATTGGATCCGATTGTGGTGCGAAAAGATTTGGCTCGCACTGGCGTTCGCGGTACACCACGGGTCGGCTTTTCAATTGAACGGTTAATTCCCGAACTGGAACGGCTCACCGGAGCCGATGCAGAAATGACGGCAGTATTAGTGGGTGTCGGTAAGTTAGGATCGGCATTATTAGGATATCCGGGGTTTCGTCGTCAGGGATTGAGTATCGCCGCCGGATTTGATGCTATGCCGGAGCGCTGTAATATTATTCTTGCAGGTGTTCCTGTATTCCCCGTCAATACATTGACAGAGACTGTATCGCGGATGGGAGCGACGTTGGGCATTTTGACTGTGCCGGCAGATCGCGCACAGCGCGTGGCGGAACAGTTGGTGGCGGGCGGTGTCAAAGCAATTTGGAATTTTACGCCGGTGCAGTTGGACGTTCCTGAGACGGTCTTGGTGCAACGAGAAGATCTCGCGGTGAGTTTGGCTGTTTTGTTGCATCGTATGCGTGAAAGGAACGCAGAATAATGTTTGCATTAACGAAGTATTTGACGTGGTGCTGTATGCCTTTTTCGGTGGTGCTGTTTGCACTGGCGGGGATAAGTCTTTGGTTGATGCTTCGTCGTCAGTGGAAGCCGGTGATTGTTTTAGTATTGATTGATCTTTTTCTTATTGTGGCAGCTTTGCCTGCGCTTTCAATCAAACTGGGATATTCTTTGGAAAAGAAATTCCCGCCGATTGCGTTGAAAGATATTCCGCAGGCGGATGCGATTATCGTTTTGGGCGGTGGCATTGGAGCGGTGACGGACATGGTGCCGTATCCAGAATGTTATATGTCGTCGGATCGTGCCGTGATGGCGGTGCGATTGTGGTACGCAAAAAAGGCGCCTATCATTATTCCTTCTGGCGCGGGTGCGATGAAATCAGAGAAGCTTTTCTTTGAGGCGATGGGTGTGCCGAGCGCTGCTATTTTATGTGAGAATGCGTCACGGAATACGGAAGAGAATGCATTGCGTACGTTTACTTTGCTACGAACGCGGAAATGTCAAAAGGTGCTGGTGGTGACCTCGTCATGGCATTTGCCACGGACGATGATGTTGTTTCGTTATCCCGGCATTGAATTTATTCCTGTCGGCTGTGATTATGAAGCGACGCTTGCAAGGGACAATGCAAAACGCGCCCCCTTATGGCAGCGATTGCCATCACCCGAAGCGATGGGGTCAAGTGCGTATTACGTTAAAGAATATCTTGGTATTCTCTTTTATTCATTTAAGAAGCTTCCGGTCTCCGCTGGAGAATAAATAAGATGAGAGTGTTTCTGTCACCTCCGTGGATGAATGGTACTGCCGAACGTGAGGCGGTCGCTGCTGCGTTTGATAGTAACTACATTGCGCCGTGTGGTCCGATGGTGGACGCCTTGGAACAGGAGGCGGCGCGGCGGTTTGGATTTACAGATGTTTTGGCGACAGTGTCGGGGACGATGGCACTGGAGCTGATTGCCAGAGCAATGGAGATTCGTTCAGGTGATGAAGTCATTGCCAGTAATCTCACTTTTATTGCTTCGGTTGCTCCTTTTGTGACGTTAGGTGCGACGCCGATTTTCGTGGGAAGTGAACCGTCTACATGGACGATGTCACCCACACTTTTGGAGTGTGCGTTGAAAGCGCATCCGCGTGCACGCGCAGTAATTGCGACCGATTTGTATGGGCAGAGTTGTGATTTGGACGCGCTGATTTCTTTGTGCGAGGCTTATGGTGTAAAGTTGATTTCCGATGCCGCAGAATCGGTCGGTGCAACTTATCGGGGACGGGCGAGTGGTGTGGGGGCGTGGGCAACGGTTTACTCGCTGAATGGCAATAAAATTATTACGTCGGGTGGTGGAGGGCTTTTGCTCTCTTCGGATCGCGCATTGATGGTAAAATGTCGTTCGTTGGCGTGTCAGGCACGGGAACCGGTGGCATGGTATGAACATCGTTGTGTCGGGACACATGGGCGGATGGGCAATATTCCGGCGGCAGTCGGTTGGGCGCAGCTGCGTCACTTGGATGAGGCTTTGCATGATAAAGCGCAGGTTTGGGAAGCATGGAATGAACGGTTTGTCTCACATTCTTGGATTTCTCCGATGCCGACGGCGGCGTATGGAACGCCGAATCGATGGTTGACGGTGGCGTTATTGGATGGTTGTGATCCTTTGGTGGCAACGGAAGTTTTGGCGAAACGTGGCATTGAAGCGCGTCCACTCTGGAAGCCAATGGTATTGCAACCGGTCTTTGAAAAAATGGAAGCGTTTGGAACGGAAATAGATGCAATGCTTTTTAAGCGTGGAATTTGTTTGCCTTCTGGGCGTGGAATAAAAGTTGAAATTATGGATGAGGTTCTTGAACTTCTTGAGGAGGCTAGATAATGATCTTTTTTTTGAAATTGTTGGTTCTTGGTCTGGCATCGATTGTTTTGTCGTTGGTATTGACACCGATTGTGCGGTGGATGATGCGAAAACTAAATGCGGTAGATATTCCCTCGGAACGGCGCATCAATAAAATCCCCATTCCGCGTGGTGGCGGTGTAGCGGTCGTGGCTTCTTTTTTTATTGTGACGTTCGGTCTCATTCATTTTTTTCCTGAACTCATTGAGAAGCAACCGTTTCTTGATATTTTAATTCCGTTCACGATCGGCGCTTTAGTGATGTCAGCGACCGGTTTTTGGGATGATGTAAAAGGTGTTTCGGCACCCATAAAATTGGTTGTACAAATTGCGGTGGCACTTTTCTTCTGCTACAGTGGTACACAATTTATTTTGCCGGAGTCGATTTTCGGAAGCTTCGGACATTCGCCATGGGTCTACGTCCCTTTGACGGTGTTGTGGTATGTCGGTATTGTGAATGCCTTTAATTTGATTGACGGGTTGGATGGTTTATCTTCCGGGCTCTCCATTATTGCAACCATTGGACTTTGTGGTGTTGTGATCTTTACGAATGGAGAACGCAATATCCTTTTTGTTTCGGTAATTTTCATCGGTGTCTTGTTGGGATTTTTGCGTTATAACTATAATCCCGCATCGATTTTCTTGGGTGATACTGGATCGCTTTTTCTAGGAACCTTTTTGGCGACAATCGCATTGCGCACCTATAATCAAGAGGCGTTGATTGTGACGATTGGAGTGCCGCTGCTGTGTTTGGGAATCCCGCTGATGGATACGTTACTGGCGATTGTACGGCGAACGTTACGATATTTTCTGAATCCTGTCAGAAATGATAAAACGTCGGCGGTAATGACGGCGGATTGCGATCATTTCCATCATCGTTTTTTGCTTTGGTTGGGGAATAATCAACGTTTGGCGGTCTGGTGTCTTTACGGTCTTGCGTCTTTTTTGGTCGCGATTGGATTTCTCGTGGTGTGTGTAAAAGAATATAAAGCCTCTATTTTCCTGGTGGGATTTATGGCGTTTGCCTATGTGGTTGTTCGGGCAATGACCAATGTGGAAATTTGGGATGCCGGACGATTATTGACACGCCCTTCCGTGAGTGTGGGGCGTCGGAGTGTTGCTGTAATTATCTATGCCGTTTTGGACTTGATGATTATGGTGGGACTTTTCTGTTCTTTACATATGCTTCCAGCGCTCAATCTACCATCAGAATACCTCTCAACGATGACGCTTCTGAATATTGTGTTGACCTTTATTGTTCCCGTAATCGTCTGCTTAGTATTGGCACGATGTTACACGCGAATTTGGGAACGGAGTACGCGTAAGGATAGTTATCAATTGGTTTTTGCGATTTTATTTGGCTCCTTTATTTCGCAGATGGGACTTAATTTTGCACGTCCGGAATTGGCGCACTCCCTTCTGACGTTTCATATCTTATGGGCGTTTCTTTTACCTTTGCCTCTATTGTTTGTGCGTCATGGGAAAACGGTATTTCTGCAATATCTTGCTGGTGTCGAAAATAATCGTCTTCGTCGGCAATCGCTTTCGAACCCAACGATTGAACGTATCCTTTTTTATGGGGCAGGAGTGAATCTGCGTGCCTACATTACGTTCTTTGAATACAATGTGACGTGTAACAACATAGCACTGGTAGGTATTCTTGAGGACAATCTTTCGATGCGCGGACGCGTTTTCCGCGATCTTCCTGTTTTGGGGCCGTTGGAAGAGTTGAAATCATCGCGAGTGTTTGCAAAACTTCGTCCTACGCATTTGATTTTAACGTCGGCGGCGATTGGCGTGGAACGTGAGGCGGAAATTCGTGCTTTTTGTTCGGAACATAACGTTACCGTAAGCCGGTTTACAACAACAGGGGGTGTTTTGGATACAACGTGTGGGCTAGAGCCCCCCCCCCCATACAGAACACATACATACACACACTGCTGACGGCGCTGCGTCACTAGTCTGATGGCGCGGTGATAGATGCCGATAAGTAAAGAAGAGGTAGGCGAGAGACCTGCTACGCAATCTTAGAGTTGCACGAACCTTGCCAAGTTTGTTAGACTTGCGTCAATCTTTAGGAGGCTTGCTATGAACGATGAAGAGAATCAAGACGAGGCTCAAGACGTTGAGATTATGCCCACTGACATTGTATTTGACTGTCCGCATTGCGGGCATAACTTAGTCGTGGATTATCGTGCGGCAGGTCTTCAAGTACCCTGTCCTTCCTGTGGTTCCATTATTCAAGCTCCGATTCCAGAGGGGATGCACCTTGAGGATTTGGATTGTGATCCGGGAGAGCTTCTTCAACAGCTGCTTCAAACACGCCGTATGTTGGTAAAGGCGGAATCCGCCGCACAACAGATGGGCGACAAGATTGCGAGTATGATGGAGCTCATTGCCGATTATCGTAAAACATTATTGGCAGTAAAAGCGCGCGTTGAAACTTTACAAGAAGCGGCGGATCTCGCGAATGCCACACGACAAGATGTAATTGATCTCATTGCCTCGGTCGGAAGTAAGTAATTTACATGAAAAAATACAGTTTCAGGCATCTGTTGGAGTACGCAATTCTGCGTTCCGCTCAGATGACGGTTTGCCTTATTCCGATTGCAGTGCTTGGAGCTATTGTTTCTGCTTTCTTCCGCATTTTCTTTTGTTTTTACTGGCCGTTAAAACGTGAAACGGTTTCGCGGATGCGCGAAGTTTTTGGTGCCGATTTCCCTGTGAAAAAGATTCGTTGCATTGCGCGCGTTTCGATTTGGAACATGGTGATGAACTATGTCGAAATCATGCACGCCGGAAAGATGAATGATGATTATCTCCTTACACATCTTCAAGGATGTGAGGAGGCGCGGGAAAAATTACGTGCCATTATTGCCAAACATGGTGGTGCGGTGCTTGCGCTTCCACATATGGGGAACTGGGATTTTGCCGGAATTGCGTGTGGCAGTTTTGGTATTCCTCTCATGGCGCTGGCACGGGCACAAAATAATCCGCTTGTTGAAAAATGGCTTTGTCGGAATCGACTCGGTGAATTTGAGGCTGCAGATCGGCGGCGTCCGAGCTCTTTTATCCGGATTGCGCATCATCTTAAAAGTGGCGGTGCGTTTGCCATATTGCCAGATGTCCGGCATAACAAACCCGGTGTGAGTGTGACGGTATTCGGCAAGCCTGATGTCCAATTAGGGAAAGGGATGGCGAAATTCGCGCGAATGGCGAATGTTCCGATTGTGCCTCTCTTTATGGAACGATTGGATGCGTCGCATCATATAATTCGTCTTTGTGAACCGTTATACTCGGATTTAGAAGCTGAAGTTGACGCGGATATGGTGCGGCTCTCACAGTCTGTCTGGAATCTCTTTGAAGCGGAAATTCGTGCGAAGCCGGAACAATGGTTCTGGTATAACCGCCGTTGGATTTTGACGCCTCTTTATACTCAAACACGATGACCGATAGGTCGAATGCGTGGCGGCGTTTCGACACGCAGTTTCTTTTATTGAAAAGGCTCTTATGATTCCTGTAAATGAAAACTTTGCTAAGTTGCAAGCCTCGTATCTTTTCTCTGAAATCGCGAAACGGGTCAAAGCCTATCAGGCAGAAAATCCGACGGCAGAGATTATCCGATTGGGGATTGGTGATGTGACGTTGCCGCTCGCTCCGGCGTGTGTGGCGGCGATGCACAAAGCCGTTGATGAAATGGCGGTTGAAGCGACTTTCCGTGGCTATGGTCCCGAACAGGGATACGCCTTTTTGCGTGAAGCGATTGCGCGGCACGATTATCAAGCGCGTGGATGTGCGATTCAACCTTCCGAAATTTTTGTCAGTGACGGTTCTAAATGTGATTGTGCCAACATACAAGAGCTTTTTGCGCAAACGCTTTGTATTGCCATTCCAGATCCTGTTTATCCCGTCTATGTGGATACGAACGTGATGGCTGGGCGTACCGGGATTGCAAAAGAAGGACGGTATGAAGGGCTGTGTTATTTGGAAAGTCATGCAGACAATGGCTTTGTCCCCGCGCCACCTGCCGAAGCGGTCGATTTGATTTATCTTTGTTTCCCCAATAATCCTACGGGCGCAACGGCAACGCGCGAACAGCTTCAAGCGTGGGTGGACTATGCACGTGCAAACAAAGCTTTGATTCTTTTTGATGCGGCGTATGAAGCGTTTATTCGTGATCCATCGTTGCCTCATTCCATTTATGAGATAGACGGTGCGAAAACGTGTGCCATTGAGTTCCGTTCATTCTCAAAGAAGGCAGGGTTTACCGGCGTACGGTGTGCCTTTACCGTAGTTCCTGAGGAACTCGTCGCATACACGAAAGACGGTTCTTCTGTGAGCCTTCATGCCATGTGGAATCGTCGTCACACAACGAAGTTTAATGGTGTTTCGTATCCCGTGCAACGGGCGGCGGAGGCGGTCTATACGCCTGAAGGTGAACGTGAGACAACGGCACAAGTCGATTCTTATTTAGAGAATGCAAAACTCATTCGCAAAGGAATGCAGGCGCTCGGATATACCTGTGTGGGTGGAGATAACAGTCCCTATATTTGGGTTGATGTCAAAGGCGATTCGTGGGCATTCTTCGATAAGCTTCTTAAGGAAGCGCAGATTGTCACGACTCCCGGTGCTGGGTTTGGTACGTGTGGGCAAGGATACATTCGCATTTCTGCATTTAACAGCCATGCGAATGTCGAGCATGCCATGCACCGAATTGCCAAAGCGCTTGGAAAATAAAGTTGATTCCTATCGTCAATAAGGAGTGCGCAACGTGACAGGCAATATGCTCATCGCCCAGAGTGGTGGACCTTCGATGGTGATTAACCAAAGCCTTGTCGGAGCAGTGCTGACGGCAAAGACCTCCTCTAAGATTGGCGAAATCTATGGCGCTTTGCATGGTATTCAGGGCATTTTCGACGAACAGTTTATCGATTTGCGTGCGGAACCGGAAGAGGTGCTTTTGCGTGTCGCACAAACGCCGAGTTCGGCTTTAGGGTCTGTTCGCCGTAAACCGACGCCAGAGGATTGTAAGACGATTTTCTCAATTCTTGCGAAGCGGAACATTCGTTACTTCTTTTATATTGGCGGTAATGATTCGGCTGAAACGGCGGCAATTATTGCAGAAGAAGCGGCGCACCAAAGTTATGATTTGCGCTGTTTCCATATTCCCAAAACGATTGACAATGATTTGTTAAGTAACGACCACACCCCCGGTTACGGCTCTGCCGCACGATTTGTCGCGTGTGCGGTGCGTGGAGATGACCTTGATAATCGAGCGTTGGGGGGCGTGAAGATTGATGTGATTATGGGGCGGAATGCCGGCTTTTTGACTGCGGCTGCGGCTCTCGCACGTCAAGATCCAGATGATGGTCCTCATTTGATTTATTTGCCTGAACGTGTCTTTGACATGGATCGTTTCGTGCAGGATGTGGATGCGTGTATGCAACGTTATGGACGTTGTGTCGTCGCGGTGAGCGAAGGCATTCGAGGCGCGAATGGGCGAGCAATTGCGGAATCTTTTTCGACGGAACGTGATGCGCATGGCAATGTGCAATTGACTTCCGGCGCACTCGGTGAAAATCTTGCGAACGTGATTCGTGAACGGTTGACGGTTAAACGTGTTCGTGCCGATACCTTTGGCTTCATTCAGCGTTGCTTTGTCGGTATTACGTCCGAGGTCGATGCGCATGAAGCGCGGTTGGTTGGATCGGAAGCGGTCAAGGCTGCGGTGAGTGAAAAACATCACAATGGTTCTGTAACCATTACGCGATTGCCAAGTGCTGCCTATCAGATTGATTATGGAATTGCGCCTTTGACGGCGGTGGCGCGTCATACTCGGGAAGTGCCCGATATCTATATCAATGACGCTGGCAATAATGTCACGGGGATTTTCCTCGACTATCTTCGCCCGATTGTAGGGCCGTTGCCCATCACCGAACGGTTTAATCAATTACGCGGACGCCTTTTCTAGGCGTCTTATTTTATGAAACCTTGCTGACGCAGGGGGATGGCGTGGGGGCGTTTTGCTTCTTTCGCTAAATAAATCTTGTTATACTATGACGTTCTGTTACTACCTATGAGAAATGAGAGGATGTTTATGAAGAAATGGCTTGTTGGACTTTTGTCTGTGGTTGCAAGTGGTGTGTTTGCCGTGACGCCCGGTAAGGTGGTGAAGATGGTACCGCAAAGCGGTATTTCAAAGAGTTTTGATGTGACGACCGAAAACGGCATTCTCATTCGGGTGCAATTCTATACGCCGGAGATTTTTCGTATTCTTGCCGCTCAGCAAAAAATGGTTCCGATGCTTGATCGTGGCGGAAATCCAGTGAAAGATAAGGAAGGCAAGGAGAAGCTTGTTGCCACTGCTGATTTTTCTGATCCGCTCAATGATCCTGCCAAAGCTCAAATCCTGACAGATGCGGCGAAGGAAGATAAAAGCCGCGTTACGTTTGCAGATAATCGTAAGGACGGAACTTATACCTTTTCAACGCCAGCGTTGACGTTGACATTGAAAAAAGCCGATTGCACGTTCTCGTTGACGAGTGATCGCGGCGAACGTATTTTTACTGAAGTCGCGCCTTTGGATTTGACGAAGGACGGAACGACGCAGACGCTTCAAACGTATATGGAAGAATTCTTTTACGGCGGCGGTCAACAGAATGGCTTTCTTTCTCATAAGGGAAGGAAGATTGAGATTGTTGCTGACGGTAACTGGGAAGAAGGCGGACATCCGAATCCTGCGCCTTGGTATATGACGAATACAGGCTATGGCGTGTTGCGTCATACGTTTGCTACAGGCGAATATGATTTCTCAGATGCCTCGAAGATTACAACGAAGCACAACGAAAATCGTTTTGATGCATTCTATTTTGTCGGAGGGAATTTTAACCGCAACTTGGAACTTTATACGCTCTTTACTGGACGTCCGAATTTTATCCCGATGTGGGGACTTGAAATGGGCGATGCCGATGCTTATATGACGCGCGATGAAGTGACAAAAGAGCCGAAGCAAAAAGACGATGGATCGTATAAAGAATTGACACCGGACGCGATTAAAATCGCGGAAAAATATCGTGCGGCTGATATGCCGGGCGGATGGTTGTTGGTTAATGACGGTTATGGTTGCGGGCATATGCAGCTGGGTTATACCGTTGATGGACTTTGGGCATTGGGTTTCCGTACGGGGCTTTGGACGGAAGGGTCACTTGACCTTATCAATTGGGAAGTTGCCAATGCCGGAACGCGTGTGCAGAAAATTGATGTGGCATGGTCGGGTCCTGCGTATCAGCACGCTTTACAATGCAATAAAACGGCAGCCGAAGGTATTGAGAACAACAGTGATGCGCGTGCATTTGTGTGGACGGTGCAGGGATGGGCTGGCACACAGCGTTATGGCATTTGTTGGACCGGTGACCAGTATGGAAGTTGGGATTTGATTCGCTACCATATTCCTACGGTGACTTGCTCTGGAATGAGTGGGCAAGCGTACGCGACGACGGATGTGGATGGTATTTTCGGCGGCTCTCCGGAAACATATGTGCGTGATCTCCAGTGGAAATGCTGGACGCCTGCCATGTATGTGATGAATGGATGGTCGCACGTCAACAAAGGTCCATGGTCGTACGAAGAACCTTATAAATCTCACATTCGTCATGCGCTCAAGCATAAGATGCGGATGACGCCCTTTATTTATGCTTATATGCGTAATGCGTGGGAGAATGGCGAACCGATTGTGCGTCCTCTTGTTTGGAATTATCCGGAAGATCGTACAACGTGGGATGACGCCACGAAGTATGAATATATGCTCGGTAATGAACTGTTGATCGCGCCTGTTTATAATTCGATGAAACTCAATAAGGGATGGAAGAAGGATATTTATCTTCCCGATGAACTTTGGGTGGATTATAACGATGGACGTCGGATTGAAGGGCCTGCGAAGATCGCGGCGTATCCGATTGACCTTGGGAAGTTACCTGTTTTTGTGAAGGCAGGATCTATTCTGCCGATGTATCCCGAGATGTTGAGTATGGGCGAAAAAGCCCCCGATCCTTTAACTTTTGATGTCTATCCTTACGGATTGACAAGCTTTACGGTGTATGAGGACGATGGTGAGACACGTGCTTATCAAGCCGGTGAATTTTCGCGTCAGTCCATTGTTTGTTCGGCTCCGTTGCAAGAAGGTTCGGACGATGTCGTACTGACATTGATGCCTGCCGAAGGCGCGTTTGACGGAATGTTGGAACGTCGTGTGTACGCGTTTGACGTCCATTTGCGGACGTGTCCGTTAACGGTGATGCTCAATGGCGAGGAGATTCTTAAAGTAACGGATCCTGTTCTTTTTGCCAATTCACGTCAAAGCTGGTACTACGATGAAGCTGATCGCTATGGCGTGCTTCATGTGAAGCTTCACCGTCGTTCAGTACGCGATAGTGCCGAGTTGATCGTGCGTGTGGATCCTGCGGCGAAGATTCTGCCAACGGCTCCGTATCCGGTGCCAGCAATTACAGATGAGCTGGATAAGGCAGATTTCATTGTTTCAGTCAATTCGCAACAGAACAATAGTTCCATTAAAAATGCTTTCGATGGAACGGATGATACGCTTTGGCATTCGACGTATTCCAAAGATTCGACAACGCAAGCGACGAATTTCCCTTACATTATTGACATTGACATCCGTCAACTCGCGGCGATGAATGGGCTTGTTTATCTTCCGCGTCAAGATCTTGGAAATGGTGTAGTGAAAGATTATGAGATTCAAATTGCACGTACGCCGGGGCATTACGCTACAGTTGCAACGGGATCCTTTAAGCCTTTTGTGAAGGATGCTAAGGGGAAGGTCGCGCCGGCGAAGGTCATGTTCCCGACCACGTGGGGTCGCTCGCTTCGTTTCATTCTTAAGAGTGAACAGAAGGGACAGCGGTTTGGTTCTGCTGCCGAGATTGATATCCTTCAAGATTCGACGGCGAAGCCATTGCCCGATGAAACGCTCCCGATTGGAAAGGAGACGCTTACGGTTGATGGGCAGAAGTTCCCGAACTGTATCAAGTCCAACGTCGGATTTGAAAAGACGATTGAGCTGGATGGTACATGGGAAAAGATTCTTGGCCATGCCGGCATGGAAAGCGGAAATAAGAATGTGGGAACGGTAACATTCCGTATTTTCGCCGATGGTCGTCAAATCTTTGAACGATTGGGTATGAATGGAACGCAAGTGAAGCAGTTGATTAACGTTGATATTCCGTCAAATGCCAAGCAATTGAAGTTCACCCTTACACCACAGTCAGACGATTGTGCCGCAGATCATACAGGTGTATGGACCGATTTGCGTTTCTTCCGCGCAGGCTCTGCGAAGTAACGTTGCACCGACAAAAAGAAAGACGCACCTGGTCAGGTGCGTCTTTCTTTTTGTGTGAAACTCTTGAAGTGGAAGCTTCCGCTTGTCTCTTTCTGCGGAGGCGCGTTCCACGTATATACACTTCCTTCGCTCGATTCTTCTCTTATGCTATTTCAGGCAGAGTTCAAAAAGATTGTGAAGGTCTGATTCGCTACCTCATTGAGGTGAAGCTCGTACCTCAATGACCCTGACCTCGTACCTCACTGAGGTAGAGCGCGTACCTCAGTGAGGTGGAGGTCGTATAGTATGTCGTTCTATGCCAAACCGTGCCACATATTGCATTATGGCACGGTTTGGCATGAACTGTGCCACAAACTGTGCCACGAAAGGAGTGGCTGGACAAATAGTAATGGAATGGTGACATTGGCACGGTGAGTGCAAAGGAATGTGTCGAAAGATAGTCTCCTTCTCTAAGAGGGATTAGACGAATGAAAGGATACACTTATGAGTAAGATTCTGGGAATTGACTTGGGCACAACAAATTCGTGCATGGCTATCATGGAAGGTGGCGAAGCGCGTGTGTTGGAAAATGCTGAAGGACAGCGTACGACGCCGTCGATTGTTGCATTTACGCCAAAGGGCGAACGTTTGGTTGGATTGCCTGCGAAGCGTCAAGCGGTGATGAATGCCAAGGGAACGGTTTATTCCATTAAGCGTTTTATGGGACGTAAGTTCGATGAGATGCAGAAGGAAATCTCGATGGTTCCCTATGAAGTTGTGCGTGCCTCTAATGGAGATGCTGCGGTCAAGGTGGGTGACAAGACGTATTCGCCACCTGAAATCTCCGCGATGATTTTGGCAAAGCTGAAAGCAGATGCGGAAATGCGTCTTGGCGAAGCGGTGACACAGGCGATTGTGACTGTTCCGGCGTATTTCAACGACTCGCAACGTCAGGCAACGAAAGATGCCGGTCGCATTGCCGGTCTTGAAGTCTTGCGTATTATCAATGAGCCGACGGCGGCCTCTTTGGCGTACGGTCTTGATAAGAAAAAAGACGAGAAGATTGCCGTTTATGACTTTGGTGGTGGAACGTTCGATGTGTCCGTGCTGGATATCGGCGATGGTGTCTTTGAAGTGAAGGCAACCAATGGCGATACTCAACTCGGCGGCGATGATATCGACCATACCATCATGAATTGGCTTCTGGATGAATTCAAGGCGCAAAACGGTATGGATCTCTCGAAAGATACGCAGGCTATTCAGCGTATTAAGGAAGCGGCAGAGAAGGCGAAGATTGAGCTTTCCAGTGCGCAGACGAGTGATATTAACTTGCCGTTCATTACGATGGATGCAACCGGTCCTAAGCACTTGAACCTCCAATTGACCCGTGCCAAACTTGAACAGCTTGCTGATGCACTTGTGGAACGCACGATTGGACCTTGCCGCAAGTGTATGGAAGATGCCGGCGTTGGCTCGGTTGATGAAGTTGTGTTGGTCGGTGGACAGACGCGGATGCCTCGTTTGCAGGAAATGGCAAAGGAAATCTTTGGCAAAGAACCTCATAAGGGTGTGAACCCCGATGAAGTCGTTGCAGTGGGTGCCGGTATTCAAGGCGGTATTCTCAAAGGCGAAGTGAAAGATGTCCTGTTGCTTGACGTGACACCGTTGACACTCTCCATTGAGACGCTGGGTGGCGTTGCTACAGCGTTGATTGATCGTAACACCACAATCCCCTGTAAGAAATCGGAAGTCTTTTCGACGGCTGCGGATAATCAGCCGGGCGTGCAGATTAAGGTACTTCAAGGTGAACGTAAGATGGCGGCAGACAATAAGTTGCTCGGTGTCTTTAACCTCGATGGTATTCCTCCTGCACCGCGTGGTGTGCCACAGGTCGAAGTGACGTTTGATATCGACCCTAATGGCATTCTCAATGTCACCGCGAAGGACAAAGGATCGGGTAAGGAACAGAAGATTACGATTACCGCTTCCTCTGGTCTCTCGAAGGATGAGATTGAAAAGATGCGTGCCGATGCTGAAAAGTATGCGAAGGAAGATGAGGAACGCAAGGAAGGCGTTGAAGTTCGCAATACTGCTGAGCAGATGGCTTACCAGGCCGAGAAGATGCTCAAGGAAAACGGCGATAAAATCTCCGCAGAGGCGAAAGCGAAGATTGAAGAGTCTGTAAAGGATCTGCAGGAAGCCTTGAAGGGGACGGATAGCGCCGCCATCAAGACGAAGCAGGAAGCCTTGATGCAGCAGCTTCAGACTGCGGGTGCCGCGATGTATCAACAACAGCCTGGCGCAGCCGATGCCGCCGCAGGTGCAGGTGCTGGTCCGGCGCCAGAGCCCGAAGAATCCACTTCATCGAAGAAAGCTGATGACGATGTCGTCGATGCCGACTTTGAGATGAACAAGTAGTTGTATTTTAGAAAGGAAACAGAACAAATGTCCAAAGCTCCTAAAATTCGTCCCCTTGGCGACCGTGTCTTGGTTCAGCCTAAAGAGGAAAAAGAAGTCACCCGTGGCGGAATTATCATTCCTGATACCGCCAAGGAAAAACCAATGGAAGGTATCGTGATTGCTGTTGGCACGAAGCGTGACGATAAGGGTAAAGAATTGCCCTTTGACGTGAAGCCCGGTGATTCGGTTCTTCTTCCCAAGTACGGTGGTACAGAGGTCAAGGTCGAAAACGTTACGTATCAGATTGTTCGTACCGATGACCTCCTCGGAATTCTCGGTTAATCAAAGAAAGGGTTTCTATTATGGCAGCGAAGCAAATGAAGTATGAGGGTGATGCGCGTCAGGCGATCCTCAATGGCGTGAGCAAGCTTACCAAGGCTGTTGCTATCACGCTCGGACCGTCCGGTCGTAATGTGATTATTGACAAGAAGTTTGGCTCTCCTCAAATCACCAAGGACGGTGTCACGGTCGCCAAGGAGATTGAACTCTCTGATCCCTTTGAAAATATGGGTGCACAGATGGTGCGTGAAGTCGCCTCTAAGACCAACGATGTCGCAGGCGATGGCACCACGACGGCAACCATTCTCGGTGAAGCTATTTACCGCGAAGGTTTGAAGAATGTGACAGCAGGTGCGAATCCTCAGGCGATTAAGCGCGGTATTGAAAAAGGCGCAATGGCAGCGGTTAAGGCAATTGCTAAGCTTTCAAAGAAGGTTTCTTCCTCCGATGAAGTCGCACAGGTCGCAACGATCTCTGCCAATGGCGATGCAGAAATCGGTGCTATCATTGCCGATGCGATGGACAAAGTTGGCAAAGACGGAACGATCACCGTTGAAGACGGTAAGACGACCGAAACGACCTCTGATGTCGTTGAAGGTATGCAGTTCGATAAGGGATATCTTTCCCCGTACTTTGTGACTGCCGCCGAATCGATGGAGTGCGTTCTCGACAATCCTTGCATTCTGATTTACGAGAAGAAGATTTCCAATCTGAATGATATGTTGCCGATGCTTCAGAGTGTTGCCAAGAGCGGTCGTCCGCTTTTGATCATTGCTGAAGATGTCGAAGGCGAAGCACTTGCGACGCTCGTGGTGAACAAGCTTCGTGGTACGCTTCAGATTTGCGCCGTCAAGGCTCCCGGCTTTGGTGATCGCCGTAAATCGATGCTTGAAGATATCGCCGTGCTTACTGGCGGTCAGCTCATCAGTGAAGATCTCGGCATTAAGCTGGAATCGGTTACGATTGAGCAGTTGGGTAAAGCGAAGCGCGTGAGCATTGATAAGGAATCGACCACCATCGTTGAAGGCGCTGGTAAGTCCTCCGACATTCAAGGCCGCGTGGCAACGATTAAGCAGCAGATTGATACGACGACGTCTGATTATGATCGTGAGAAACTTCAAGAGCGCCTTGCCAAGTTGGCAGGTGGTGTTGCGGTGATCAAGGTCGGAGCACAGACAGAAGCTGCAATGAAAGAGAAGAAAGATCGTGTAGACGATGCGCTTCATGCCACCCGTGCGGCGGTTGAAGAAGGTATTGTCGCCGGTGGCGGTGTCGCACTCCTTCGTTGTCAGAAAGCCGTTCAGACTTGCGCTGATGCGCTCTTGGGTGATGAAAAGATTGGTGCTGAGATTTTGGGTCGTGCGATGGAGGCTCCTCTCCGTCAGCTCGTTCAGAATGCCGGACTTGAAGCTGCACTTATCGTCGAAAAGGTGAAAAGCTCCAAGGGGAACATTGGTTACAATGTTGCTACGGGCGATTTCGTTGACTTGGTTGCCGCGGGCGTCTTGGATCCTGCAAAGGTGACGCGTTCTGCATTGCAGAATGCCGCTTCCATTGCCGGTCTCCTGTTGACGACCGATTGCATGGTTACCGAAATTCCAGAGCCGAAGTCTGCAGCTCCTGCAATGCCGGATCCTTCCATGGGCGGTATGATGTAAGAGAGCGGATGATGCCATTCAAAAAAGAGACTCTAACCGTGCGGTTAGAGTCTCTTTTTTGAATGATGAAATATGTTAGACTGAAACTGATTTGTATTAAAAAGGAACTCTTATATGAAGTTGAAACAGTGGCTAGTCTTTGGACTACTTTTGACGGGAGGCGTAGTCATCGGAGAAGTTGAAAGCACGACATTGATTGAACGTGCGGAATCGGGTTGTGTCGATGCACAAATCAAATTAGGCGTTTGCTATCACAAGGGAATAGGGGTCGAGAAGGACGCCGGACTTGCGGTGCAATGGTTTCGTAAAGCGGCGGAGCAAGGGGATGTGAATGCACAGTGCATTTTAGGCGCGTGCTATTACAACGGGATGGGGATAGAAAAAGATTTCACGGAATCGTTTCGTTGGTATTGTATGGCGGCAGAGCAGGGCAATGAAAAAGCGCAATACTATTTAGGACTAAGATATTTCCATGGAGAAGGAGTTGAAAAGAGTCTAACGGAATCGGTGCAATGGTTTCGTAAAGCGGCAGAGCAGGGGAACGCTGATGCTCAATGGAATTTCGGATGTTGTCTCGCGGAAGGGAAGGGAATTTATCGCGATTCAGAAGGCGCAGTACAATGGTTTCGTAAGGCGGCGGAGCAAGGACACGAAAAAGCGCAGGTAAGTTTAGCGGCTTGTTATGCCCATGGTCGTGGCGTTGCACGGGATACGGCAAAAGCATTTGAATGGTATCGTAAAGCGGCGGAGCAGGGAAATGTTGAAGCACAACTGTTCGTTGGGTCATGCTATGAAAGAGGAACAGATGTTGTGATGAATGTTGCGGAGGCAACACGGTGGTACCGTCTGGCGGCAGAACAGCGGTTTGCATCTGCACAGTATGAATTGAGCCGATGTTATGCGTTGGGGATCGGTGTTCATCCAAATGCTGATGATGCGGCATATTGGCTCTCATTGGCGGCGAACGGCGGATCTATGGAGGCGCAATATCATATGGGACAACGCGCTCTTCATGAAGTACCGCAGGAAGCTTCAAAAGGAAAAGAAGCGGTGGAATGGTTGCTTAAAGCGGCGGAACAGGGACACGCTCGCGCGCAACAAAGGCTCGCGGAATGTTATGCCCTTGGCATTGGCGTTGAAAAGAATATGACAACGGCAGTACAGTGGTCGCGCAAGGCGGCGGAACAAGGAAATGTGGACGCGCAAAGCTTTTTAGGAAACTGTTATTACACGGGGGAAGGCGTTGAGTTGAATGCGAAAGAGGCAGCCCATTGGTTGATGATGGCGGCAGAACAGCAGAATGTGGAGGCTCAATGGATGCTTGCACAGTGTTACGCTAACGGCACGGGACTTCCGATGGATTCAGAAAAAGCGATTCGTTGGTATTGTCTCGCAGCGGAGGCCGGTCATACGGAGGCGCAACTTGCCTTAGGGCTGTGTCATGATGAAGGGAAAGGGGTGCGTATGGATCCTGCCGAGGCGGTACGGTGGTATCGTTTGGCGGCAGAGGCAGGAAATATGCAAGCGCAATGGAAGCTAGGACAATGCTGCTACAATGGGCGCGGAACGGAAAAAGAGCTGAACGAAGCGGTGCGGTGGATTCGTAAGGCGGCGGAATCAGGATGTGCAGAAGCGCAATTTAAGTTAGGCGTCTGTTATAGCGAAGGCGAAGGCGTACGTAAAGAGAGTGCAATCGCATTTTCATGGTATCGAAAGGCGGCGGAACAAGGATTGGCAAAGGCACAATATAACCTTGGTGTCTGCTATTCCAGTGGAGATGGAGTCGCGCAAGATGCCACGGAGGCGAAGCAATGGTTCCAAAAAGCGGCGGATCAGAAACTTGCAGAAGCTCAAAAAGCGTTGGAGCAACTTCTTTAATTTGAAACTTCATTAAAACAAAGGCGTCCTTCAAATGAAGGACGCCTTACGTTAGCAAAAGCATTAGAGATGTGGCACGGTTGCAGTGTGTGGTGCAATCGTTTCGCCGGGGAAGGCGGGATGAGTGACGGGCTGATTGCTATCATTGAAGAGAACATCAACTGCACGTGACGGTGAAATTTGCTTCCTCAAGATGAAATAGTTGGGCTTATTCTCAACGATAGAGAGAGGCGCGCTGGCATACTTTTGATTGAGCGCCAAAAGGGTGGTGTCGGTTAAAAGCGCCAGTGTTGTTTCGCTTAAACTTTCTAAGTCGCTGGAAATGATGAGTGGAGCCGAAAGCATACACCACAAGGTCATTTGATAACGCTGTTCATTCTCGGAAAGGCGAGACGGACGGAAGGAAGTATTCTTTTGATTGGGTGTACCGATACGACCAATTTGAAGAATATCGGGATCATTCCAATGTCCTACCGATTGATACGGGATCCATTGAAGTTGTGCGCGCCCAATCGAACGCAAGGAGCCCCAATGATCTTGAATGTCTCCTGTGGTACGCCATAGTTGAGCGTATTTGGCAAGTCCTTTCGCGTTACCGATAGGTGCGGCATTAGACAAGGAAAGAATAATATCGCGGCCAGAAGCGCGAAGGTCTTTTGCGATACGTTCTGTGGTGGGAATATCGTTGGGCTTCCAATCCACCTTGACATAATCGAAACCCCATTCCGCCCACTGTTTGGCGTCAATATCAAACATCCAAAGTTCACCGGTGTGATCTTGTCCCCGCCGTTCGGTTCCGGGATAAGACCCAAAGACTTGTCCCGGCTGTTGCTGCTGTTCTGCGGGGATAATGTTTTTAGGCTCACGATCAACGCTACCACCACGGAATCCGGCATAGGTGCCGATCCATGGCGTATGATAAATGCCTGCCTTGAGCCCTTGCGCATGGAGCGCATCACACATGGCTTTCATATTGGGGAATTTCGGATTGGGTTGGAGCGGCCCTGTTCCTTTTCGGTCACCTTGCCAACAGTCGTCGATATTTACAGAGGTCCAACCAAAGTTTGCGAGTCCAGTTTCCACCAAGAGTCGCGCGACCTTTTCAATGTTTTCTTGACGAATGGCTTCGGAGTAGGAATACCAACTATTCCATCCCATAGGAGGTGTGAGACAAATATTTTCTCCCACACACAAGGTCACCGTTTGTTCGGAGAACTCTTTTTGATCATTTGATGCACGAAGCACGATACGATATTCGCCCGGCTTTGCGATTTTTCCTCGAAAGGTACGATGCGTGGAATCAAAGGTGACCGAGGTGGGAAGTTCTCCGATGACCTTAACTTCCGTTGCACCTTTGACGGGGACGCGCCAAAGCAGTTCATGATTGGGGCGCACGCCGTAACGTTCGGCTCCAAAGAAAAGAGGGGCGGCGGCAATGCTCCAACTCGTTGGAATCAGAAGTAACAATAGAAGTGTGCATTTCATAATACGTTCCTTTTTAACGCGCAACATTCATCATTGATGATGACTTGAGCATATCAAATCGTGGATGTAGAAAAAGTGTTAAGAACATTGATAGACCTTCCTGTGTTTTTTATAACTCAGGGAGCCTTATGAACCTGCGTAACGTCGCGCTGTCAATATTGCACCCAGAAAGAGGAGGGCGAAAAGAATAATAAACGGAGCGGTTGGTGCAATGAGGAGACACCATAAAAGTTGAAGCGGAATGAGTAATCGAAGAAGACTTCCAACGTGTTGTTGGATGGAGCGCTTCTGATGCAACGTTAGAACAATAAGCGTGACACATACGAAGATTAGCCAGTAGGGGGAGAACCCTTGCCACCACGACCACGGTATCAGAGAGAGAACCAGAATGAGCGGTGACCACTTGAGCAAACGATTGAGGGGCAGATGAGGAACAGCTTCGTCTTTCGCAATGATTGATACCAGCAAAATGTAGAGGGTGAAAAAAACGGCAGCGTGAATGGCTACGGGCGGGAATGGCATTTCCCCTATCGGCCAAGCGACGGCGACACCTAGAAAAATATTCATGCCACGACAGAGCCCCATCGTGACAACTCCGACAGCACGAAGATGTTTGGCGATGCGATTGTAAAAAAAGATAAGCGCTAGTAAGAGAATGGCAACGAGTGCACCGCGTCCAGCAAGAAGAATGCCGATCGCGGCAAGAAGAAGGGCATAATGAAGAACTTCTTTTTTAGGAATACGCCCGGAAGGGATTGGACGTTCCGGACGTTCTTTTGCGTCAATGTCAGCATCAAAGAAATCATTCAGAAAGAGTCCACACGCATAGAGACAGAGCGAAGCCAGAATGCCACAAAGCGGAAACCAGCCACGCATTCCGCTTAAACACCATCCGACTAAAATATCGCCCGGTAAGGTGAAAAGATTGGGGAGGCGTAAAAGCTCTAAATAGGGGCGTGAAAACTTCATAGGCGGTAGTTTGACCTAAGAATAGCGCATCTTGTAATGGTTGGGCTCAATGATCTCGACGATGTGAAAAGGTTTTACGGATGGAGTCAAGCGCAGCTTGTTGACGAGCTTTTTTTGCCGCTTCGGCTTTACGTGCCGCAAGATTAGAAAAGAGAGAACCGAAGAAATAGATTGCAACAAATGCTCCTGTACCAATCAGAGCCCAAACCCACCAGTTCGGTTTTTGTGTTTCTTGTTCCTGTACTTGAACGCTTGTGGCGGATTGCAACGTCACTAACTGTTCTCGGAGATCGGAGAGGCGCGTATCATTACAGAGTTTTTTAAGCTCGGGAGTGTCGTGATCTTTTCGATATGAAATCAGCCCTTTGGGTAAGGACCATTCAGGCCAATTCGCAAGGACTTGTTCAATTTGTGCGAGGCGAACGGTGGAATCGGTAAGAGACTTAATCGCCGAAACTTGCGTTTCGCATCCTTCGACAAGAACATTCAGCTTTAATTGAGCGGCAGAAAGTATACCGTCAAAAGCTGTTTGAGCTTCTGGTAAAACGTCACAATCGGCAGAAGTTTGCATGGACTTGATTAACGCGAGCAGACCGGCGAGCGGATCTGTATTTCGTTGCGCATCGCGGATAGCGGAACGTAACGTTTCACGTGCGGCAACTTTTTCGGCGGAATTGTCGGATTGTTGTTTCTGAATGGTTTCTAAATCGGCACGAACGAGGGCGATCTCAGACCACATGGCTGCGGTGGTAATTTCCTTTGGAAGATTCTGAAGAAGCGTGAGGGCTTCGGTAGGATCGCGCAGAGCCTGTAACGCACGGAGTTGTTCAGCAAGCGCTGCGGTTTGTGTACGCGCGTCAATTTCAGACTTGAGCGTCGTTGCGGTATGGGCGGCGGCATTTTTCGCGAGGGTCATAATCCGCGCATGAAGTTCAATGGTATTGGGTGTTTTTCCGGAATTATGGCAGGCATTACAAGTTTTACGAAGACCTTTACATTCCGGACATTTGCCTGTTCCATTACACGCTTCGCAGGCGGTTCGTCCGCCTTTGGCTAAAGAGTTCCCCGCAGTTTTACGAAGGATGCGTCCACGTCCTTTGCAAAGAGCACATTTGAGCGATCCTCGGCACAAGGAACAGCTGAGATTACCATTGCACGTCGTGCAGACGATGAGAGCATCTGAAACATCCGCGAGCTGTGTAAAGGTGGCAACATGGCACGTTTTCCGGAATTGAAGTAATCCAGTCTTGTACTCTTCAAGATGATTCGAAAGCGCAAGACGGAGCAACTCGATGGCGGTCAAGAAAGGTGTAAGGCGAGGGTCTTTTTTGGCACTCGTTGCTTCATAGGTTCGCAGAAATTCAAGATCGGTTATCGTGGCGGTTTCACTTGAAAGACGAACGAATGTATCGTGAAGTTTAAGTTCTGCACTGGGTTGAAATTGTATTGAGAGCGCCTTTGTAATATCGGCGGCGAGTTTTTCTTCTTCAACGGTTACGCCAGAGACGGCGGTTGCAAGTAAAAGGGCGATTGAAAGCACGTGAAATAAGCGCATATGAAACTCCTATTCACCAAACAATTTCACGCGATTCAAAAACTGGACCATCGACACAAACGCGAGAAAGAATCTCGGCGTTTTGTCCAAGCGGGCGAATTTTCTGCACACATGCCAAACAGGCACCCACACCACATACCATATGTTTGTCGAGCGAAAGCCATCCGCGAATGTTGTGTGTGATGGCACGTTCGCCTACGGCACGAAGCATTCCATCAGGACCGCAAGCGTAGAGCTCGGCATTCGGGTTTTTGTCCAATGCTTCATCTAAAGGCTTTGTGACCAGTCCTTGCTCGCCGAGTGAACCGTCTTGCGTGGCAATCCGAACGTCCCATCCAAGCGTCTTGAAACGTTCTGTTTCGAGAATATCGGTGGCAGTACGTCCACCAACGAAAAGTATTCCCTTACGCGGCAAGCGCGAGGCAAGAAACCATAGCGGCGCAACGCCATAGCCACCGGCGACAAGGAAAGGCGTTCCTTGCGGATGAAGCGGAAATGGCTTTCCGATGGGGCCTAAAACGTTAAGGGACGTTCCTTCTTTTATCTCGGCTAAATGACGTGTGCCAACGCCAACGACTTTGTAAAGAATAGAAATTTGACCCGCGACAGGATCGGCATCGTAAATACTGAAAGGTCGCCGGAGACAGGAATTTGCAAGTGTCGGAATTTGCAAATGGATGAACTGCCCCGGTTGTGCTTCTACTGCAATAGCAGGAGCCTTTAAGGTGAGTACGGAATATCCACAAGCAAGGGGGCGAAGTGTTTCAAGAGTGGCAATGATATCTTGCATGATCATTCCTTTTTTGCTGGAACGGAAGAGGAGGGAGGAGCTTTTTTCGTCGCCGTTTTTTCGGTTTTGGATTCAAGCGGAGGGCGACCGAACGCGCTGAGATAATCTGAAGATTGGTAGAGATGTCGCAAACTCAGATTGACGGCTGCTGCGGAATCCATCGCACCTTTTTTGGTGAGACTGACTTTTTTCTCTTCAAGTTGCCGAATATGCTCGGAGTAAGCGATACGCGCAGCAGCATTACGTTCTTCCGCAGTGGTGGTAATGCGCTGTAGAAAGGTTTGTTGATTTTGGCGTAATCCTTCGGGATAGTCCACAATGTTCTCTGCGCGAAGCGTATTCTCATCTTCAAACCGTGTAAGTTCTGACGAGGCTGCTTCCCATGCGTTAAAGTTCCCCGAAAGGCGATATTGTTCCATGAGCATTTTAAGTGCGGCGATGTACTGTTCGGGCCAGCCTCGGAGCGTTTCGTTTGCCTTACGATCAAGTTCTTCAATTGTTTTACGAAGCGTTTCTTGAGTGAGTCGCAGTTGGTCAATTTCTGCAATGGAAGGGACGTTGGTAATGTCGAGAGAAGTTAATGTGTCTCCACGTGCAGAACCGGCGGCAAGAAGTTTTTCAGCGGTGACAACAGAGGGAAGCTGTTTTGCCCGTTGGATTTCATCGCTAATTTGTCCCGCTTCAACCATTTCACCGCGTTGTGTATAACCTTTTCGCAAATCATCAAGGGCTGCGGAATACTTTTTCACCGTTCCGGTAATTTGACGTGCGTAAAGTGTCGCCTGTTCCTTGTTCAATTGATCGAACCGGCGATTGAGTTCCGTGAGCTCTTGCGGATCACCTTCTACAATGGCACTGATACAATTCGTTTCATTGAACGTAGCAATTGCCTTGTCACACGCAACGACATCGTCGTAGTCGCCTGCTTGCTGTCGGCGATGACGAAGATCGGCGAGGAATTGGCGATACTGTACAAGAAGCGTTACTTCAAGTTGCTTGCGACTGACTTCAATATCTGAGAGTTGCGCTTCAAATTCTTTTCTTCCGAGATCTGCGCCATCGGGAAGAACGCCTGTTGTTTTTATCGCGAGTAGAGAATCGGAAGAATTCGGGAAACAAGCTTCAATAGAAGCGAGTTTGAAGATGGCTGCATAGCGATCGGCAACAACACGAATCCCGGGGAGCTTCAAAAGAAGTCTTGCTGGCGTGTACAATGTACGCGGAAGCGATTTTAATGTGCCACCAGAAAGCCGTGCGGCAGGCGGTAGTGTGCCAAGATAAAGCATAAGAAGAAGCGCAATTCCCCAAATCCAACGGAGCCGTTTCCGACGACGCTCATGTAAAAAGAGCCGTTGCCGGACGTCTTCATATTCGGGCACATTGCCATACTTTGCTGCAAGACTGGACGTTAATAGCCGTGCCGTCATCCAATCGTGCTTACGAATACACTGACGAATGCGCACAAGATCACGATTGAGAATGAGCGTTGGAATGGTTTTGAGTTCTTCTTCGTAAACAAAAGGATCCTCATTAAGCGTACGGAACTCTTCAATAAACGCCAATGCACGTTCGTAGTTTTCAGCTTTAAGCTCATTCGGGATAAGTGTCGAAAGGCGATTCCGCCGTGCCACTTTTCGTTCCGCCTCTTCTACATTTTCATGGGCTTCGGTAAGAATTTTACGCCCTGTAGATCCTGCCGGTTCAAATCCGTGCAATCTTCCTGCAATCGTTGAAATACGCTCAAAGTGTCGTTCGTCCCATGCTTGATGAATGAGGTTGACGATTGAATCCACGTGTTCATACATTCTGCAATCGGCTCCGCAACTGGAGCAATACTGTTGTCCTACGAATGTTTCAGCACCGCACTCTAAACATTTTTCACTGCCATCCCATCCGCATTCGGCACAGAATTTAGTGCTGACAGGATTGACCGCATCACACCATTTACAGCGCCAAGTGGTCTTGACGGTTGGCGCTACAATCTTCCCGTGACTGGCGGCTTCCGTGAGCGCGCGTACGAAATCTTGAGCCGTACGATAGCGTTGTTCGCGGACGGTCTCCAATGAACGGCGCATGACTTCACGTAGAAACGTCGGAACGTCTTGCTCCCGATAATAACGCGGATTACGACCGGTCAATAAAAAGTAAAGAATGGCTCCGAGCGAATAGATGTCAGCGCGTCCATCAGAGGTACTTGCATCTTGTTCCAATTCGGGCGCAGAATAGCCTAAACTAATGAGTTTTTCACCGGGGACGGTCAAATCTTCTACGCGTGTACGATCATCTCGTGGAGCCAAACGAGCGAGACCAAAGTCCACGAGTTTAGGCTCATAAGAGGGATCCAATAAAATATTGGCAGGTTTGAGATCGCGATGAATGACACCACAACTATGGGCATACACCATCGTGCGTGCGATCTTGAGAATCATGGTGACCGCTTCATCTGCGGTCATGGGACCATTTTTATTAATGAAGTTTTCGAGCGTGAGATTCTTCGGCGGAGCAGACTCTCCATTTGTTGGCGGAACGATTTCCGTTTGTGCCGGTCCGGAGACATACTCCATGACAATATAAGGACCGAGCTCATCTTCACCTAAAGCATAAATGTGAACAATATAGGCGTGGTTGAGTGCTGCGACTGCACGCGCTTCGTGTAAGAACCGCTGTTTAAGGATAGGATCGGCAAGCGATTTGTCATTCAATCGTTTGATGGCGACATAACGTCCCAATCGACGATCCTTGGCAAGATAAACGACACCCATACCACCATCGCCAACTTTTCCGCAGATGGCATAGTCATCTGAAGGACTTCGACGCGTAGACGAAAGAACTTCAGCAAATGAATCGCCTTCAGGGCGAAGCACTACCGTGTGAGAGGAATCAGATGAAATGTCGTCGGTCATGCACGTTCCTTATGGCTGACGCTGAAAGGTGGCGGGATCCTGTGGCACGATTGAAAAATCGGGCTTCCAGTGCGGTGACGCGGAATAAAATGCCATCGGTGTATCATGCGTCACTGTTTCAATAACAGTTTCGCTGAATCCATCGGCACGCAGTCGAGCAACAACTTCAATCAAAGAAAGAGGATTGGAAATACCCCAGTCGGCAGAACCATTGACAATCACGCGTTCGTGTCCATACTTTTGAATCATTGCCGAGACGCGTTCAGGTGAAAGCTTGGAATATGGATAAACGGTCATTCCTGCATAGCAACCGCTTTCCAATGCCAATGCAATCGTCTCTTCAACATTATGATCAATGTCAATCCGCGAAACGGTCAAACATTCCGTACGGATAATTTCTAGTACGCGTGTAATTCCCTTGAGCTTATTAAGATGTGGCAAATGAAGAACCACTGGGATTTTGCGTTCTTCTGCCATCAATAATTGACGTACCAACGCATGCTCTTCATTCGGCGTAATATTATTAAATCCTATTTCGCCGAGCGCAACACAGCGCGGATGATCAAGATAAGGTGCCATGCCATCGATCACTTCATCTGCCAAGGCACGGTTTTCTGCCTCTTTGGGATTCATCCCGATAGCACTCCAGTGATCAATGCCGAAACGCGCTGCACGCGTGACTTCAAAGCCTAAAGATAAATTAAAGTAATCGAAAAATGTTCCCGCATATCGACGATTTTCGCCTTGCCAAAATGAAGGCTCTACGCAAACGCGAATACCGGCACGATACATTGCCATGTATTCATCTGTGGTACGTGAAAGCATATGAATATGTGGCTCAATGATGGCTTTCATAAAACCTCCTTACTTCTTTCGTATAGTAGCACAAACGCTTGATATCTTCCCATCATTCGTCACAAAACTGCTCAGTAAAGTTTACGTGAAGCTTGGGCATTCTTACACGGCTCAATTCGTATCCTGCACGCTCTTATAGAGAGGGAACATTGGAGACATAAAGTTTTATTTTGTTTGAAATCGATTGCTCAATCTTAAGCTTTTATGGCTTAGTAAGATAGCGTTGCGTATGGAATGAAGCGGCTACTTGGCAACGGTTTGGCATTCGCGCGCGAAAGGGCATCGCACGAGATGAGTGCCAACAGGAAGAAGTTCAGGCGCTGTCCGGATACATTCGGGATGTGCAATCGCACACCGTTCGGCAAAACGACACCCTGAAGCATATTTTTCAGGACTTGGAACTTGTCCGGGAATAGCATTGAGCGTTTTTCCTCGTGTGGCATGGCTCGGAAGGGCTTCTAGGAGCGCACGAGAATAGGGGTGGCTCGGTTCACGGAAAAAGTCTTTGGCATCTGCTTGTTCGACGATTTGTCCAGCATACATTACGGCAACACGTGTTGCCATTTTATAAACAACGCCCATGTCGTGCGTGATGAAAATCATTCCAGAATCGCGACGGTGAAGTTGGAGCATCAGTTCAAGTACTTGCGCTTGAATGGTGACGTCGAGGGCGGTTGTCGGTTCATCGGCAATGATGAGGACTGGTTCCAAAATGAGGCACATGGCAATCATCACACGCTGTTGCATACCGCCGGAAAGCTCATAGGGATAGCATCGCAGCGTATGGACAGGGTTTTGAATGCCGACACGTCCAAGCCAATCAAGCGCTTTGGCACGTGCTTCATCGTGCGAAAGCGCTTCATGGATAAGGAGCGATTCCATAATTTGGTCGCCGATTCGAACGAGGGGGGAGAGCGCCGTCATAGGGTCTTGAAAGATGATGCCAATCTGTTTCCCGCGATAGGTTCGCATTTTGGCGATGGGGAGTGTGAGCAAATTCACACCGTCAAAGAGAATCTCACCGTTTAGAATACGGGAGGGCGGCGAAGGCAGAAGGCGGGGGATCGACATCGCACTGACCGATTTTCCGCATCCCGACTCTCCTACAATACAAAGGATTTCACCTCGATGAACATCAAAGGAAACATCTTGAACGGTTGTAACAGCTCGACGCGTCTCATCGTTTTCAAACGCAATGGTGAGATTTTTGACTTGAAGAAGCGGTTGGTCGGTCATGGCGTATCCTTTACTGGAGCTTACTGTAGGGCTTCGGATCAAAGGCGTTACGAACGCCTTCGCCGACCATGACGGTCAGGAACATTACCGTGAAGATTGCAAGAGAGGGGAAAAGAATGAGCCACCATGCCCAACGATAGGTTTGAGCCTGATTGAGTAATTCGCCCCAAGAGGGCGTTAAGGGCGGCAATCCAAATCCGAGGAAGTCGAGCGAAACAAGCGCACTAATTGCACCGACGAGGAGGAAGGGGAATAAGGTGATAATGGGCGTGAGCGCATTGGGAAGAATATGCCGGAAGATAATACGCGTATTTCCCAGCCCTTGGCATCGTGCTGCATCGACAAAGGGGCGATTGCGTAATCGTAAAAATTCAGCACGCATATAATAGGAAAGCCCAATCCAACAAAAGAGCCCGTAGCAGAGAAGCAAAAGCCAAAAACTACGACCGAAAATAGCACCTACAAGAACCATAATATAAAGAAAGGGAAGTGCCGCCCAAATCTCTGAAAAACGTTGCACGCAAATATCAAGTTTTCCGCCGAAGAAGCCTTGAAGCGATCCGATTATTAGTCCGATAAGCGTTGCGGAAATGGCAAGCACCAGACCGAAACTCATCGCAATGCGCGTGGCATAGAGGATTCGCGCAAAGACATCGCGCCCCGATCCATCAAGCCCGAAAAGGTGATGCCGTGTCGGCGGAAAAGGGAAGCGAATATTGTTGGTGGAATAAACGGTATAATCGGTCCCGCTGTCAGTATCAAGATAGGAAATGCCATCGGCGGCAGTAATGTCTTTGATGAAGCCTTGCGTCGCCCACGGGAGGAGTTGCGTCAACAGCGCATCTGGAACGTTGTCTTTTGAGATAAGCGTTGGCGCGTCAAAGGTTCCATTCGCATTTTGGAAATGTTTGAAGGCATATTCACGCTTGGCAAGGAACCGCTGCCCATTCGGAAGCGGAAGGCGTAAATTGATACGCAGCGAAGGTGGAATCATATCTTTCTCATTCGGCGCAAGTGTCAGAATGAGCGTTTCCCATGGGAATGAACGGAGCGGCATCGGAGACACTTCAATCTCATATGCTGCACAAGCTTCACCTAAAAGACGACGATTGATTTCACATTTGAGCGCAGGTGGAATATCGAGAAGATCCGAAAGATTGGCAGTCCCATCACGAAGATTGACACCGGGGAAAAACTGTTGGCAACTGTCTTGGCGAATAATGTCCAATTCACGCGTAATATTAAAACGTCCAATCGGTTGATGTGGAACAAGTGCGAGGGTGACAACTTTGTCCTTTTCAAGATCTGCGGTGTCCAAAGTCTCACTCGGTGAATAGTGAATAGGAGCAAAGACGGCAAAGTTGGAAGCGTTCTTGGTGAAACTTTCACTTTTAACAAACACCCGATAATCGACATGACGAGTTTCGCCCGTTGCTTTTTGAATTTCATCGGGAAGTTGTGAATGAAGGAAGGGGAATGAAAGTTCGCCATTGAAGCGCATCATCAAAGGCTTTGCATTACAAATGAGTTCAGAAATAAGCGAAATCGCGTAAAGTAAAATGAGTAAACGTAACGACCAAAAAGCGACACGGCTGCGGCGAAACCGTTGAAGTCGTTTTTCTGTAAGAGGTGAGACTTTGAAAAACAGCATACTGAAATCCTTTTAATTCAGTTCGATAGGATTGCCAACGTCCGATTGAAGAAGCTCAATGGCAGGGGCTTGGATACTATCGCCTTGTGAAATTCGAGGAAGATAGGAGACGGGAACCACCTTTTTGGGCAATCCTTTTGTGGTGGTTTCAAGAATGCGCCGACCGCGAATATCAAACGATTCCGGCGCTTGACCTTCACGTTTGCGGAACCACCCAAGCAACGTCCCGTCATCGGAATAACGATAAAGGTCTTGCCAATTCTTCGCTGCAGTTAAGATCGGATCCTCATAGACAAGCCCTTCTTTTGGAACTGTGTAATCAATGGAAAGGAGGCGACCTTGCGAATTGTAAAGGCGACGTTCATTAGCAAGCGAGCGTAGAGAAACAAATGAAGGTGCGGACAGCGTACCATTCTTGCGTGTTGCAATACAGGCAAGATCCACACGACGGATGGGCATCCCCTCGTTCGAGACATAAGGTGCGTGATAGTCAATTTCAAGCGTCGTGAGAGAGCCATTGGACGTCAGCGGGAGAATACGAATTTTGGCAGGATCGCCGTTAATGACAATCCACTTAAATTGAATGTCTGCTTCGTTTACAAGCGAGGCTTCAACGGTGAGGCGGCGCGTGTAAGCCCGTCCTCGAACGACACGGGAAATCAATGACGGACTGTCTGAAAGTCGTTCCGAACCAACGGCATCGAAATAATCGACATATTGGCGTGGCATTGTTTCTTGACGAACCGTGAGACTGGGGAAGTGCGCAAGCGTTTCAATGGTTAAGGCGTGCGCCGCCATAATGAGCGCTTTGCCATCAATTCGCGCAGGATCAAAAACGGTAGGGTGGGCGGTTGCTGAAAAATAATCGGGCTTGCCTTTTAGATTTTGGCGAAGCAACCGTTGAAGCGTGGGAACTAATAATCCTTGACGAAGCATTTCGCGTTTCACTTCGGGGTGTAATGCTGCCATTGCCGCAAGCACGAGTTCTGTCAGTTGGCGTTGCGATGCAGACGTTTCAGGAGAAGAACTATTGAAATTACCCGAAATAAGGAATTGAGGATTGTTGGCAATCAATAAGTCGCCACGCATGGCTTTAGAATGATCGAATGTCGCATCATAAATATAGAGTTGGTTCGCCATAGACAGACGATTGGCAATCATAGCGGCAGAAGAATCGGTTGAAATCAGACGGGGGATTGAACGCCAAAACGGCGGTTGATTCATCGCGAGAATGGAATTTCCAATCGTGGCGATCGGTGCAAGACCGCCTGCAAAAAGTGCATTCCCTGCACCTAAATGTGCGGCTGTCTTTACTGCAACATCTGAATACAATACAGGCGTAAGGAGAGGAAATGCTTCCGATGTAATTGAAGTACGATCTTCATCGCGATTGACATAAAGGTCGCCACCATTTCCTGCTGCGGATCCCTCCGCAAGCCACGGAGCAATGAGTTCGGCATAAGGTCCAGTATAGGAAGCGGGAACGTTTGTCGGTTTTACTAAATCGAATCGTGTGGTGAAGTAACCGCCTTGATTGGGATCCCAATTCCACATCGTGTTTCGTTCCTCTACACGTGCTTCCGTTCCCATTGCAACCGTTGACGGAAGTGCCGAACTGAGCGTAGGATTTTTGGGCGGGTTTGCCGCGATTTTTTTTGCCTTGGCAAGTAATTCGGTAAAGGCGGGGCGATTACGCAGCAGTTTCAAATCATTATCTGTCTCTAACTGTTTACTGCTCGTAAATCCAAGGTCAACGGCTTTTGTGAGCCATTCCATCGCTTCATCTGCGCGACCATCACGCGCACAAACACAGGCTAAATTATAATTCCAATTGGCATCGCGTGGAAAGATTTTAAGTGCCGCCCGCACTGCGGTTTCTGCACCAAACATATCATTACGATTGTTATTTTCTATAAAGAGAGCAAGATAGCGCTTGTGTTGAGGAAACAATGCCGGCATATTAAATACGGATTGAGCCGCTGTAAAGGCAACAACGCCAAAGATGAGAATAAGTGTAAAAAAATATCGAAGCATATCGAATTCTTCCTTAATATGACTTTGAATTTTATCACAAAGGCTTTAACTCCTTCTATACGAATCCGCCAATTGTTGTACTCCTCGGAAAGAAGCGGGAAATAAAGCGACGAAGCGCGGATGGAATCTTGCATATAGGAATGTTACAGGCGCAGCTTTGCCACATTGAAAAGTACGGACATAGTCGGAAGCGGAGCGGATGTTCT